>JADFYX010000074.1 GCA_015232795.1 Magnetococcales bacterium | reverse complement strand
TTGGCACGTTTCGACATGGTGCGGGGGGTGAATTTGGGGCGTTCGCAGTAGGTTTCATTTTTTCACAAGCTCTCAGAACCGTCCTGTTTGGAAGCAAACACATAACCACTGCCTCTAACGGTAATTATCCGGCAGGGTTTTTTGGGGTCATCTTCAATTGCGGCTCTTATCCGTGATATGTGAACATCGATACTGCGATCAAAAGCCTCCAACTCTTCACCGCGAACAAGGTCCATAAGGCGATCCCGGCTTAACACCAGCCCCGCATTATGTGCCATGGCTTCTAGTATATCAAACTGATGGCCTGTCAACTCTTTAGGCTGCCCTCCTACTCTGACCTGACGGGCTTGGCTATCAATCTCCAGACGACCAAAATTTAGACTTTTGTTCTGTTTGTTCAAACCACCAGGAGTATGCCGCCGAATGATGGCCCTAAGGCGAGCCAGCAATTCTCTAGGGCTGAACGGTTTTGGTAGATAATCGTCAGCTCCCAACTCCAAACCAACAACACGATCCATCTCTTCTCCCTTTGCTGTAAGCATGAGAATAGGGATATCAGAGTAGCTACGAATTCGACGGCACACCTCAAAACCATCAAAATCAGGTAACATTACATCCAATATGACAGCATCCCATTTTTCCTGCTCTAGAGCCTGCAAACCTGGAATAGCTGCATAAAAAGGAGTAACAATCATCCCAGCATCACCAAGATATTCACTCACCATGGCTGCTAAATTTCGGTCATCCTCTATCATCAACAGTCGGTGGTTCATAAGCTATATCCGCTAAAACAATGCTTGATGGTTTCGTGAATATTTAATTAAAACGTTTTTGATAGCGTTCCACAAGTAGCATACGTTGCTCTGGTGTTAATACCTTGGAAATTTCTACCACGGTATCCATAACAGAAACAGATGTTGTTGCAAACTTGCCTAAAACCTCTTTGCGAAGAGTGTCCAGTTTGCTTGGGTCAAGCACTGGCTGGCTTAAAAGCGCAACAAGGTTTTTTTTCATGGCTTGATGCTGGGTGCGATTAGCCTGCATTTTATCAATGGAGTTAACCACAATTTCTTTTATCTGGCTTTTTTGCAGGTCTGTTGCATTGATATCTTTAAGCACCCATTCAACTTTAAAATCGATGTGCTCTTTTATTCTGGCAGGATCGTGCTTACCAAAATGCCGCCCCTTATTACACCAGCCACCTCCCATAGAGTGATTACCCCAACCTGCTAAACCGTGGCTAGCAGCTCCCATGGTACCAGCACCAAAAACTGCTCCTATCAATGCCATCATGGAATATTTTAGTAGTGTCCTGCGTTTTGGTTTAACTGCTGAGGTGCTGTTTTCATCATTAGCTGTTTTGTTATCTTGGTCTTTCATGATTATCTCCTGGTAAAGTTCAAACACAAAATAAAATATCGAACTACGACATTACTTGGTGATAGAACCTACCAGACGGTCGTTGCTAAATTCTTTCTGCAATGTAAAGATATGTAAAGTTGCAAAATTGTATGAACTACCAGCAATCCTATCGTCCCATTACTTTGCTGATATAATTGAAACTTAGGGAAAGTTTCTGCTATGTTGTTAAATTAAATTTTAGAATAATTTTTACGGATATAAATTTTTTATGGCTATTCGCAGCAATAATTTTTCACTATTTAAACCATCTATAACTAAACCCAACTACGGTGGTAAGCTGTGAACTCTCTCCCCTTATCCTCCATACCAGCTCTACTTGGCCTTATCTATCTTCTATGTATTGCACTTGTTGTCTATCATATTAGCATATGTATTAAAGACCACTGGAAGTATTATGACTTTACCAAAGCAGTTGAAGGAACTCCATTTGTTGGACGTATATATTTTGGCATATTAATTATCGGTTGGGGCAGCTTAGTGTATATGGGGGCAGTGGGTATTTTACTGTTAATACCAGATAGCTTTTTACCAGGATTGTTATCTCTATCATTAAAAAGAGTGCTAGCTGTTACATTTGCATTTTTATCTCTGTATATTTTAAAGGTGTTGGATAGCTACGCAATTAATTTAGTAAACAGAGATGTTTTTGAAAAAGAGCAAAATGAGCTAGAAATAATCCACGACGGTCTGTTATATTCCTGGGGGCAACAACCTCAAACACTTGTTTTTTTAGAGTCTAAAAAGAGTGAATATCTAAAACAAGCCCAGAATGCCCAACATGACGAATATAGCTTTATGTATAGTGGACTTGTGGACCGTTGTGATGACTATTTGCTCCGTACAAAAAAGCTAAAACAAGATGGCTGAAGAATAGCTATTTTTTACCTTCACACCATTTTTTCCACAGTTGCCGATAGATAGTTTCAACTTCCTGGGTGTAGAGTTTTGAATTTCCCAAAACCGATTCATCAAAACGGTCTTGCAACTGATAGCGCAGAGTTTTTAGATACTGTATATCATTGGCAAATTTTATAGCTTTAGCCACATACTCAGCCTCATCAACACAACGCCATTCATCCTCCCCCAAAATATGCATAATTGCAGAACTTATTGGACCCCGTATTTTTGTTTCGCAATTTAAAACAGGAACTCCCATCCTTACCGATTCCAATGATGTCATACCACTGCTATGGGGAAATGGGTCCAACATAATATCAATTTTTCCATGGGCTTTTAAATGCTCTTCACGTGATGTTTTACCAATCATAACAAGACGATCTTGGGTTATTCCCAGGTTTTGGAAAATTTGAACAATCCGGGCAGCTTCTGTTGGTGAGTCTAACCTCACAGTTTTAAACAGCAGTTTTGCCGTGGGAATACGCTGTAATATTTCAGCCCATAAAGTGAACACCCCGTCGTTATATTTTTCCAGTCGGTTAAATGCTCCAAATGTGACATATCCATTGTCACAGGCAGGAGGGTCTATTACTTCAGGAAACGGGGTATCTGCTAGCATATGGATGACACACGGTAGATCAATAACCTTCTCGGTAAAGTCGCCCCTTTTAGAAACAGGAATGAAAAAAGGGTCGGAAAAGAGATAATCCATGGCTGTCATGTTGGTTCCAAGAGGATACCCCCATGCTGAAACCTGTAAGGGTGCTGGTTTTCGGGCAAAAGTTAATAAACGGTTGCCTTTGGTGTGCCCTGCAAGATCAACTAATATATCAACTCCATCTTGTTTGATTTTATCAGCCAATGCAGCATCATCCATAGCAGCTATTAATTGCCAACTAGTTGCTTTTTCCTTGAATTGGGCTGTTAGTTTATCCTCTTCTGTGTTCCCCACATAACAGAATATTTCAAATTCGTTTGCATTATAATTCAGCAGCATAGCTCCAAAAATATGGGCTGCTGAATGGTAAAGAAAATCTGCACCAACATAACCAATTCTTAGTTTTTTCGTCGGGTTTGGAATATTTTCAAAAGGTTCTGTAAAGGGCTGTATAGGCTCTACATGTTGTTTAACCCACTTTTTGCGTTCTGTATAACAGAGGTCTGAGGTTACATCTGAAAACAGGTCTATACATAAAATCAAATTACTGTGTATCGATGCATTATCCGGCTCAATTGCCATGGCTTTTTTATAGAATTTAACGGCCTCATCATATCTGGATTGATCTGTCAGAATAAAACCAAGATTGCAATATGCATTGGCAAAACCGGGTTGAATAGCAATTGCTTTTTGGTTACATAAAATAGCCTTTGCAAATTTTATCTGTTTGTGAAAAACAACTCCAAGATTATAATAAGCTGTTGCCAAATCGGGTTTAAGAACAATTGCTTTTTCAAAGCTGGCTACTGCTTCGTTAAGATTTCCAAATTTAAGTTGAGCATTACCAAGGTTGCAGTAAGCGTCAGCAAAGCCGGGATTAATTGCTATGGCTTTTTGGCAACTTATAATTGCTGCATCCAACTGACCTATTTCGCGTAGGGCACTCCCAAGATTAGAGTGAGCATCAGCAAAATCTGGGTTAATGGCTATGGCTTTTTGGTAACAGCTAACTGCTTTTTTATGCTTGTTTTGTTCTTGCAGTACAATTCCAAGATTATTATGGGCATCAGCAAAACCCGGTTTAAGGAATATTGCTTTTTGGTAACAGCTAATTGCATTATCAAGTTTGCCTTGTTCAAACAGAGCATTAGCAAAATTGTAGTGTGCATAGGCATATTTTGGCTGAATTTCTATAGCTTTTTGTAAATATTCTATAGCTTCATCAAGTTTTTTTAATTCTATAAGCACATTTCCCAAACTATTGTATGCTTCAGCATAGTTGGGGTGAATTGACAACGCTTTTTTTTGGGCATTTACAGCCTCATCTAACCGTCCTAACCCATAAAGAGATATCCCCAAATTGTAATAAAACAGTGGGTTGCTACTATCAATATCCATAGCTTTTTGAAACTGCTCAACTGCCAAATCATGGCGGTTGAGTTTTTGGGCAATCAACCCCAATAAATTAAAAGCATAACTGTGATTGGGAACTGCTTGAATAATTGCGGTACAAAGTTGGTCAGCTTGGGTGTAAAATTCCCCATTAAAATGTTCTAATTCTTGGGAGAATGCCTCATCAATAGTAATTTGTGGCTGAGAATTACCTGCTGTTTGGGATTTCTTCTTTTCATTCATGTTTTTATTAAAAAATTTCTAAAAAGCGTTTATTTGGATTTAAACCAGTTTTATTGTGCCATAAACCAACATCAAATAGAATTGCGATGTTAGATGAATATTTGCAATGTTTAAAAACACATAAAAAACAATGCCACACAAACCCCATAGTCGGCAAATCAATTACCACTTTATTACAACGGTAAATCAGCTATAGCCCAGCAACCTACTCTCTCATCCTTACAATAAGAACATCACATTTAGCACGGTGCAGTACCCCATCAGCAGTGGACCCTAAAATATAATCCAGACCGTGTAACCCATGACCACCAATGATAATTAAATCAACGTCACGCTCTTGAGCAATTTGTACAATCTCTCTTTTTGGCGACCCGATACCGACAAGGAGCTTGGCATCGTGCAGACCCAACCGTTTTGCCTGTATCTCCAACCCACTCTTGGCAAACTGTTCCAAAGGAGGTACAGCCTGTGTAACCGCATCGGCAATGGCATTAATACTTGACGAAAAACCTGGCTCAAATGGAATGACTATATGGACCATAATAATTTTTGCACTATTGGCCCAGGCAATCTCCTTGGCCTTGAGACCAACGGCATCACAAGATTGACTCAAGTCCGAAGCAAACATGACATGTTTATACATTTGCATGATACACCCCTCCCAAAATAGAACAGCAATTACAAGAAACAATTATCAACATTAAACAAATACGGTTAAATCATCGATTTTTCAAAAGTCGGCTTTGCTCCAGTTTTCTACTATATGTGATTGAATAAACAATCTGAATTCAATCCACGGCTGTTAAAGGTGACACCATTTCCCATTTATTTCTATATAGCCCTTAATAGGTAGATTCATTTCGAAGAAAAATGTTCAAAAATATCTTGGTTTTAAATTAGCTTAATGTGGCTGCATAAGCATCACCATCAAAAAATCTATGCCCCTTATTTTTTTAGCTTATAGGGTTGGGATATTAGGAAGAAAAACTTATAAATTTACAGATCTTTAAGATCCATATTAAAGTGAGAATGTTAAAAATGCTATTATTGGACATCATGTTATAAACACCCCCATTACATCAAAAGATTGGATGCATTACCTCTTTTGGCAAACGGCAAAATTAATCGTCGTAGCCTTATGGAACTTGCCCAAGCAGCTCAAAAAACTGCAACTAATTAGATTTTTTGTATGGCCGATCACGAAAAAAGAGAGTTATCGCCCATTTTTCTCCTGTTATTACTGGGGTGGCAGCATGGAGTGCGTCTGGGTGGCGGTCTATTGAGTTTATTATGCAGTTGTCAAATACCACTATACGTCCCATGCGAGGCTCTACTTCAACATTTAAACGGGGAAATTTTGTATGACCACCTGCAGGAACATCGTTAAGATAAGCTAGAGCAGTTCGTATTCTTTGGCCTTTATCAGAACAGCATCGCATACCTCTTTCAGTTGTCAGATCATAAGCATCCCAATGGGTGCGGTAGTGTTGCTCAGGACCATAATGGAGCACCTGTAAGGATTCAGAATATTCCAAGGGAAGATCTGCCAGTTCAGCAACACGGCTAGTCAAGCTATCAAGCAGTGGATCATCATCATGGGAAAACCAAGCAACAGACCCTGTACGTCCTGAACTCTCCACCCCTTTGGAAGCAGAACTTACAACTGCGCGTTTTATCTTACCTCTAGCTTTGTTAATTATCCAATTGCACTCTTTATTTGTAAAAAAATTATCAACTACACGAATCAGAGGATCATTTGCAATAATCTGTACTTCTAATGAGTAAGAAGGTTTCGACTTCTGCTTTAAAGTTGAAAAAACCATCCATGCCATATTCAAAACTCCTTTCTCACGCCGTTTAGTTATTAACCGTTAATTAATATTGTTGCTATTTATTGATATAGTCAAGCCAATAGATAGATTGACTTGATAATGTTTTATGGCAGAATGGTAAATTGCTCTCTTTTCACAAGTTTGATGGGTTTTTCATGGCAGATCCAGAAACAGTAGAACTATCTGATAGTGGTCAAGCACAATCCCAAATTGATGCATGGTTTACCCAAGCATTAGACCATTATTATGGTGAGCGTTTTGTTGAGGCTGACCAACTTTGCACGGCAATAATCAACATCGCTCCCAACCATGTAGAAGCAATAAATTTACTTGGAGTTATCGCAGCAAAAATCAACCGTCATGAGTTAGCCGTAGAACAATTTTTACGTGCTATAAACATTGATAATAGTAAGATATTTTTTTACTACAATTTGGCATCTTCTCTTTATCAATTGGGAAGATTAAAAGATGTAATAGATGTTCTAAATCAAGCTTTGGAAAAAGAGCCAGAAAACTCGCAGATTACCCATTATTTGGATAATATTTCAAACAATCCCGATACAAATGGAGAATTTTTAAGCTCACAGTCAGCTTTAGATATTGGAGTGGAGTGTCATCAATCCGGGCAGTTGAATGCTGCAATATATTGGTATAATA
Organism: Magnetococcales bacterium; assembly: GCA_015232795.1. Lineage (GTDB taxonomy): Bacteria > Pseudomonadota > Magnetococcia > Magnetococcales > JADFYX01. The sequence continues at coordinate 2,754 of JADFYX010000074.1, read as the reverse complement.
AAACTTTAAAACTACAACCTGAAAACAGCTTTGCTTTGAGTAATATTGGTGTTTTGTACCATGGGCAAAACCGACCAGATATAGCAGCAGAATATTATCAAAAAGCTATATTGCTTCAACCGGATAATTATGAAGCTCACAGTAACCTTGGAGTTGCTTTTTTTGATCAAGGTAAATTTAATAAAGCGGCTAAAAGCCATAAAAAAGCCATAGCCATTAAAGCTGATTATGTCCAAGCTCACTACAATCTTGCCAACGCATTAACTAAACAAGAAAAATTTGCCAAAGCTATTGATAGCTACCAAAAAGCAATAGAAATTAAACCTGACTATGCAAAAGCTTACAGTAATTTTGGTAATTTATTGCAGATCCTTGGCAAGTTTGATAAAGCCATATCATGTTATAAAAAAGCCCTTTTGTTAAGTCCAGATTTAGTAAAAACTCATGATAGTTTAATTTTTTGCCTAGATTTGATTTGCGATATTAATTCCGATCTATTTCTAACAGAGCGGGCAAACTGGGCAAAACAACATGCTGACCCCTTAAAAGTTTTTTGGACTGAACTTAACAACCTGCCAGACCCAGAACGAATGTTGCGTATTGGCTATGTAGGAGCAGATTTTAAGGAACATTCAGCATCTAGTATATTTGCTACCATGTTGTTAAATCATAATCATAATAAGTTTCAAATCTACTGTTATGCAGGCAACACCATAGAAGACGATTTGACAGAAAAATTTAAAGAAAATTCCACAAGTTGGGTATCAACCGTGGAAATGGACGATGCCACACTAGCGCAAAAAATCAAGCAAGACGGTATAGATATTCTAGTTGATCTTGCAGGGCACACCATAGGCAACCGCCTTTTAACCTTTGCGCGAAAACCGGCTCCTATACAAATTTCCGCTTGGGGATATCCTTTAGGAACAGCTATGGCTGCTATGGATTATCTTTTTGTGGATAAATTTTTTATCCCTGCAACAGAACGTAAAAACTATACTGAGACTTTAGTTGATCTCCCTTGCGTAATTCATATGATGGCAACAACACCATTTCCCAAGATAACGGACCCTCCATTCTTTGATAATGGGTATATTACTTTTGGGGCTTTTAACAGGTTGGAAAAAAACAACGTTGAAGTGTACGCTTTATGGGCTGACATTTTACTCCATATTCCTACGGCAAAATTGCTCATAAAAACAGTACAACTTGACCATCCCCAAAATGTCAAAGAAATTATCAGTTGTTTTAAAAACCGTGGTGTTGATAAAAACCGTCTTATTTTTATTGGCAAAACATCACGTCAAGACCACATCAAAGCCCATGGGCAAGTTGATATAATGTTGGACCCTTTTCCCCATAGCAGTGGAATGACATCTTTAGAATCATTACGTATGGGTGTGCCTGTATTAAATTGCGAAGCTAAGATACGCAATCCCATAAGCTCATCTTTATTGCATATTTTGGGATTAGATGAATGGCGCACAAAAAATGCAACAGAGTATGTTGATAAGGCGGTGAAATTTGCCAAAGATGTTAATAATCTTAAATCTCTACGCCACCAATTACGTAAACGTTTTGACAAATCTGTTTTAGGAGATTCACAGCTTTACACTCAACAAGTTGAAGAAATCTACCTACAACTTTGGCAAAAGTGGTGTAAAACGAAAAAATTACAGATTGGCTAACATTCGTTAATATTAGAGAATTATTAAACATAGACAGTACATTTGCAGCAACAAAATATTTTTTTTATTTATATATTGCACCTGCACAAATTTACTGCTACTTTGAAATATCGATACAGGGGGATCAACTGTTTCTTGGTAACGTGAAATGAATAAGATCAATAAAGTTTGTAGAGGCTGTTACTATTGGGTTCCCAATAAAACTCACCCAAAAAGTCCACAATATACTGGTTCTGTTTGCCTTGATTTTGTTATCAAAGGTATAATACACGCCACTGCAAAATCTAAGAGTTGCAGCCACTTTCAAAAGGCTTGAAGATAACTATTACGAGTTACTAATCGTAGCATTGTGCGCGTCTCATCATATAGTGCTGTTTCAACCCACCACTAAAATGGCAGCCTTACTTCGGCTGCCATATCAAATGTATCAATAAATACTGTCGGCTAATGCAGGTGTTCATCTTTATTTTTTGGATTGCTCCTGGAAAAAATCCCCCCCTTCAATAAATAAACCCTATTTTCAGCCAACTTTTCATTACTATCTATCGTGTTACAAATTAATGATCTTCCCGTTCATGGCACTCTATAAGGCGGTTAAGGACAATTTTAGCTACGTTACTCAATATTTTCCCCCAAACGCTACTATCCATAGTCATCAATAATCTTCCAGGAATCTCTATTAGTTCTGATTCACTATCTGCTATCACAGAGACAGGTCTAGGCTGTCCAGGATCAATCATCCCTCTTAGTCCAGTAACATCACCGGGAAAATAGCTTAAAGAGTGAAAAGGATGACGTAAACTTGTTGTCTGAGAGATAAGTTCTCCTGACAAAATGATCCAGAAATGTTCGGCTTTATCGCCATGATGATAAACGTATTGGCCTTTGTTTAGAGTGATTTTTTTAACATCGTCAAAAGATAATAATGTTTCCAGATCACTGCTAGCTACCCCAGCAAAAACGTCCGTATCCTCTAAAACTGAAAGTACAGCTTGCGTATTTTTCATATGAGTCTCTCCTTAATTCTAAAATGCACCTACGTTATGGTTATCCCTGTGATAGTAGT
>JADFYX010000073.1 GCA_015232795.1 Magnetococcales bacterium | reverse complement strand
AGCAGACTTTCCGCTGCCTTTGCCATGATATCCGACACAGCCCTGCTAACCCGTGGGGGTAGTTTAAAACGTCGAGAGATTCTCTCTGGTCGCATGGCAGATGCCCTAAGCCATCTATATTTGGGTTCAGCAGTTATGAATCGCTATCATGATCAAGGGCGCAAAGCGGAAGATCATGCCCTTGTAGAGTGGAGCATGGCCCATAATCTATATGGTGCCGAGGATTCCCTAAGCAAATTTTTAAATAACTTTCCCTATAGGCCTGTTGCCTGGTTTTTAAAATTTTGGATCTTCCCCTTTGGGCGTTCAATGGCTCCCCCATCAGATAAAACTACCCTGCAAGTTGCAAGCTTGCTTATGGAGCCATCGGCAACCCGTGACCGCTTGACAAACGGAATCTACCTGCCAATTGATAAGGCCGACCCTATGGCGATGTTGGAAGAGGCATGCAAACAGAGCGTTGCCATGGCTGGGGTAGAGGCGGAGTTGGCTAAGTTTGCTAAAGCCAACCATCTAAAACCGGATGGAGATTTAGTTGAAAAAGCTGTTGCTGCCAGGGTGTTGACCAGCATGGAGGCCCGGAGATTGGTGAAGGTGCGCAAGTTGTGTAACAAGGTTGTTCAGGTAGATGACTTCCCCCCAACACATTTTACCAGTGGCGGAAGAAAATTGGAGGATGCAGCATGAATAATATAAATAAAAATAGCTCAAAGGCTAAAGATAGCCCGGTTTATGTGGTTGATGGTTGTCGCACACCATTTTTAACAACACGAGGACGGGCAAACCCATTTAGTGCAGCGGACCTTGCTGTTGCTGCCGGAAGACCGCTTTTGTTAAGGCAGCCGTTTTTACCTGATGCCATTGATGAGGTCATATTGGGCTGCGTTATTCCTGCTCCTGATGAGGTTAATATTGCCCGTGTTGTAAGTCTGCGTTTGGGTTGCGACATAAAAACCCCGGCCTGGACGGTGCAGCGCAACTGTGCATCGGGCATGCAGGCGTTGGATACCGCCGTGCGTAATATTCAAGGTGGCCATGCAGGTCTGATTTTAGCCGGAGGGGTAGAGGCCATGAGCCGAGCACCTTTGCAGTGGCGACCCAAGTTGGTGGAGTGGTTGGCAGGCTGGTTAAGGGCTCGGAGTATAAAAGCCAAACTGCAAAGTTTAGCAAAGCTATCATTAAAAGATCTGCGTCCGGTAATAACCCTGTTAAAAGGTTTGACTGACCCCTCAACCGGGCTATCCATGGGGCAGACTGCCGAAGAGCTGGCCTATGAGTTTGCCATAAGCAGACATGCAATGGACCAATACGCCCTGGCAAGCCAGCAAAGGTTGCAGCAAGCGCAAAAAGATGGGGTGTTTAGCGAAGAGATAACCCCGCTATTTAGCCCTGACGGAGCAGTTATTAAAGAAGATCAGGGGCTGCATCCCAACAGTAGCATAGAAAAACTTGCTAAATTAAAGCCGGTTTTTGATCGTCCCACAGGCTTGGTAACTGCTGGCAACAGTGCCCAGATTACCGATGGAGCTTGTTGGCTTTTATTGGCAGATGAAGCCACTGTTAAACGTTTAAATCTAAAACCATTGGGTAAAATAACCCCGGCTTCTTGGGCTGGTCTAAACCCGGCACAGATGGGACTTGGCCCGGTCCACGCCATAGACTCCCTATTAAAAGAGAATAACACCCCATTTGGCAGTGTGGATTATTGGGAGATAAACGAAGCCTTTGCCGCCCAGGTTATAGCCTGTACCGAGGCCATGGATAACCAGGAATATTGCGAACATGAGCTGGATGGCAGGGCAAAACCCATGGGGCGGATCGCGCCTGATCGTCTTAATGTGGATGGTGGGGCCATCAGTATTGGGCATCCGGTAGGTGCAAGTGGTGCGAGGATAGTTCTCCATCTGCTGCAATTGCTAAAACGCAGTAAAACAAAACGTGGTGTCGCTGCAATTTGCATCGGCGGTGGTCAGGGTGGAGCAATGTTGGCAGAGGCCGTGTGAGGGAGAAAGCCATGTATAGTCAAATTTATTTAACCAAAACTCCATACCAAGGCCAACACTGGCGGGTGGATATGGATGAAAACAATATTGCCTGGGTAACTATTGATGTTAAGGGTAGTTCGGCAAATATTTTAAGCGGTGATGTGTTGCAAGAGTTGGGTGCGCTGTTGCCAAGTTTGGTTGCAGCAGATCCGGCCGGGGCGGTTTTTCGTTCTGGCAAAAAGAGCGGTTTTATCGCTGGGGCAGATGTTAAAGAGTTTACCCAGTTTACCACCGTTGCCCAGGCTCGTGATCGTATTCGCGCTGTTAGGCCCATTTTTATGGGAATAGAGGAACTGGACTTTCCCACAGTGGCTCAGATAAGCGGTTTTTGTCTTGGTGGCGGTTTAGAGTTGGCCCTGTGTTGTGACTATCGGGTGGCAGAAGATCTGCCCAGCACCAAGCTGGGTCTGCCAGAGGTAAAGCTGGGTATTCATCCCGGTTTTGGTGGCACTGTGCGTCTTCCCCGTTTGGTGGGGGAGCTAACCGCACTTGATCTGATATTAACTGGCAAAAGCTTGGATGCCAACAGAGCCAAAAAAATAGGTCTGGTGGATTGGGTGGTTCCTGCAAGACATCTTAACAGAACCGTAGCCACCTTGATTGAAAAGCATCCCACCCCGAGAAAAGCCAGATCGCTGCAATGGTTGGCAGCAGCACCTTTTATCCGCTCGACAGTGGCATATTTTCTCAAGAAAAAGCTTGAGAAAAAAGCCCCAAAAGCCCAATATCCCGCACCCTACGCGGTTATTGATATGTGGCAGGATAGAGAGTTTATTGAACCATGGGAACAGTATGACCAGGAGATAGATTCCATAGCCAAACTGTTTGTGGGAGCTACTGCCCAAAATTTAATCCGCCTCTTTTTACAAGGGGAGCGGATGAAAGATCTTGGTAAGGGGGCCATGATAAAGCCCCAACGCTTGCATGTGGTGGGGGCAGGGGTGATGGGTGGTGATATTGCTGCCTGGTGCGCTTTTAACGGTATGACCGTCTCCCTGCAAGACACCAACGAAACCATGATAGCCAACACTCTGCAACGGGCGTTAAAGCTGTTTAAGATAAAAACCCGTGATCCCCATATCATCCAAGCAGCTATGGATAGGCTGATACCGGACATGTCCGGCTATGGGGTGGCAAAAGCCGATGTGGTGCTAGAGGCTATTTTTGAAAACCTGGAGGCCAAACAGAAGCTTCTTGCCACAATGGAGGCAAAGCTAAAACCGGGGGCTATTCTTGCTACCAATACCTCTAGTATACGTCTGGAAGATATCGCCAAATCCCTTGAAAACCCAGATAGGTTTGTGGGAATCCATTTTTTCAACCCGGTATCCAGAATGCCCTTGGTAGAGATTGTTGTGGGCAGAGATACCAGCCAAGATACCGTAAAAGCCGGCTGTAATTTTACCACCGCCATACGCCGATCGCCACTTCCGGTTAAAAGCGGACCGGGATTTTTAATAAACCGTATTTTAATGCCATATCTATTTGAAGGCATAAAATTGGTAGCAGAAGGGTCTTCACCTGAAGCTGTGGACAGGGCAGCCAAAGAGTTTGGCATGCCGATGGGACCAATTACCTTGGTAGATGTCGTGGGTCTGGATATCTGCCTATCGGTTGCCAAAATTCTAGATACCTCTGGTAAACACATTGTGCCCCCGCTTTTGCAAACTCTTGTTGATCAAAAACATCTGGGTAAAAAAACCGGGCAGGGTTTTTACCGTTATGACAGGGGCAAGCAGGGGTCGTCACAGACCAAAGCCAGAGGAAAACTGCCCGCAGACGGCAGTGAAAGAATGTTTGCCGCTTTGTTAAACGAAACCATAGCCTGCTTAAGTGACTGGGTAGTTGAAGATATGGACCTTCTTGATGCAGGAGTGGTTTTTGGTACCGGGTTTGCGCCATTTAGAGGTGGTCCCATCCATTATATAGCCCAAGAAGGTAAGGATGCGTGGATAGCAAAACTTGAAAAGCTCAAGCAGACCCATGGAGAGAGATTTACTCCACATCCCGGTTGGAAAAATTTGGATCTTTCCACCGTGAATATTGTTGAGGAGAAAGATCATGAAAAGACAGACTTTCGCCATAACACCACCATGGCGGGTAAATACTTTATGCGACCTGTTCAGGGAGCGCATTAGAGAGTCTCCTAATAGTGTTGCTTACAAATATTTTGTTGCTGATAGCAATAGCTGGGTGGATTTAACCTGGCTTGGTATGCAACAACTGGTGGGTCGCTGGCAAAAAGCCTTGAATAATGAGGGCTACGAGCCGGGAGACCGGGTGGCTGTTCTTTTAAATAACAGCCCCGATTGGGTAGCCTTTGATCAGGCAGCCATGGGTTTGGGGCTGGTTGTGGTTCCGCTTTTTGTCAATGACAACCCCCAGAATATCATCCATATTTTGCAAGATTCCGGGGCGAGATTTTTATTGCTGCAAGAGGCCCAAACCTGGCAAAAGCTGGCAGCCAAGACAGAGCAATTTCCAGATCTTAAAAGGGTTGTCTGTATGGGTGAATGTCCCAAAAAAAGAAAAAGCGGCAGTGTATTTATGCCAGCCTCGGTATGGTTGCCACAAACAGGTGATGCCTTGTATTTTGGTGATGGGGATGAGAACAAACTGGCGACCATCATCTACACATCCGGCACGACTGGCCCTGCTAAAGGGGTGATGTTAAGCCATAAAAATATTCTTAAGAACGCTTATGGTTCCCTGCGTTTGATACCTGTTTTTCGTGAGGATATTTTCCTCTCGTTTTTGCCTCTTTCCCACGCCTTGGAACGCATGGCAGGCTATTATCTGCCCATGATGGCAGGTTCCCAAGTAGCTTTTGCCCGTTCCATTGCCGATTTGGCAGATGATTTAATAACCATAAAACCCACCCTGTTGATTTCAGTACCCAGAATTTATGAGCGGATTTTGTTGAAAATAAGAGAAAAACTGCAATCTGCCTCACCCTTAAGTCACGCGCTTTTTAACTATACTTTAGATGTGGGGTGGAACAGGTTTCTTTATAATCAGGGCCGGGGTAAGTGGCATTTTTCCATGTTGTTATGGCCTCTTTTAGATCATTTGGTGGCAGCAAAAGTACGAGAAAAACTGGGTGGTCGTTTGCGTACTGCTGTGTGTGGTGGCGCGCATCTGTCTAGCGAGGTAGCGCAATTTTTTATCGGCTTGGATATCACCGTGGTACAGGGTTACGGTTTAACGGAGTCATCCCCGGTTATTAGTGTAAACCCCATAGAAGAGAACAGCCCGGAATCAGTGGGCCGACCTTTGCCGGGAGTAGAGACCAAAATCGACAGCAATGGTGAGCTGCTGGTAAGAGGCGAAACAGTAATGATGGGCTACTGGAACAACCCCCAGGCCACCCATGAGGTGATAGACACCTTGGGGTGGCTACATACGGGAGATCAAGCCCAAATAGAAAAACACCACATTCGCCTGACCGGGCGATTAAAGGAGATAATTGTTTTGTCTAACGGCAGAAAGATACCCCCATCAGATATGGAGGCATCAATAATAATGGACCCCTTGTTTGAGCAGGTTCTTATTATTGGCGAAAACGCCCCGTATCTTTCGGCTTTGGTGGTGTTAAACAGTGACAAATGGCAAGAGTTGGCAAAACAGCACAACCTGGACCTTAACGCACCCAACCAGCCAAATAGCCAGGGCTTCCAAAAATTACAGGAGATATTGTTGGCAAGAATAGAGATAAACCTAAAAAATTTCCCTGGCTTTGCCAAGGTGAGGGTGGTATGTCCAATTCTAGAACCCTGGACAGTAGAAAACGGCCTGATAACCCCAACGCTCAAGCCCAAGAGAAAGCGCATATTGAGCTATTTTAAAGCCCAGGTAGAGCAAATGTACAAAGACCATCCAGTTTTTTCCGGGGTATGAAATATAAAGTAAAAAAAGGCCCATGTGAGTGGGGGTACAGGGGGGTCACCCCCCTGTTGGGTTTGGGCAAAGCCCATGGCCTTTAATCCTTTAATCCCAAAAAGCGGGGGGTCTGGGGGGCGCAGCCCGCCCAGTGGCAACATGCAACAAATAGAGCTAAAAACACAGGTGAAAAAACACGACTAAAAAAACCGACCAAGCTCCCAATATCAAACTTCCTCCGGCTCTTCATTCAGCTTCTTCATCGCTTCCAAAAGCACCTCCCGGCTGGCAAACCCATCCAACCCGGCAGCACTCCAATCAGCAAACATGGTCTCTTGCTCGGTTTCAGATGCTTGGTTTAGGGTTTGGATAAAATACCCAGTTGCCACCTGTGCCATTCTCGCATCATTGTTAAAAGCATATCCCCGTACCCCCTTGATCAACCAACTGGCAGAAACCCGCAAATCTCCTTGGCTGCGAAAAAGCAAACCCAACTGAGCCTGGGTGCTTGCAGCCCCGTGTTCATTCCCCAAGCGTTCCTCGATTTCCAGAGATTTTTTATAGTAAACCTCAGCGTTGGCAAAGTCCCGTTGCTCTTGGGCAATTATTCCCAGTTGGTGATAAGTGGTTGCAGCCCCGTGTTCATTCCCCAACCGTTCCTTGATTTTAAGAGATTTTTTATAGCAAACCTCAGCGTTGGCAAAGTCCCGTTGCTCTTCGGCAATCCTTCCCAGTTGGTGATAGGCTCCTGCGGTTCCCTCTTCATCATTCTGTTTTTCACCATATTCTGCCAATTCTTCAAACAGGCGTTGGGCAAGAGAAAAATCCCGATTATTCAAGGCGAAGGCAGCAAGAGATTGGGTGATGGCTGCTAAATCTTCTTGCATGTTCAATATTTTGGCATGATTTAAGGCTTGATAAAAGCTGGCACTAAAGTGGATGAAGGTCATTCTCTGCTCGTGCAGCGCTTTTGGGGCAACGGCATCAGCCAAACTACCCATAATAGCGGTAAAGCCCCTTTTGCTAGCCTCGTCTGCCGGGTGGCTGTTTGTCAGGTGGCCAATTAGGGCAGGGTGCATGGAGTAGATGTTGTTATTTATGGGGTGCAGCAGCCCCCCTGTTTCCAACGCGCTAAAGCAATCTGTTATCTTGCTTGTATCTATGGGTATTTTAGCCGATTTGAGCATATATTCCAGATAATCCCTATCAACATATTGCCGATGCAGAGCAATAAGTTGCAATATTGGTCCAAAACCACTATCCAACCCTTTGTCGAATAGGGAGAGAGCAGCAAGAATCCGTTTTGTGCTTTCATCTCCCTCTTGTCCCTGCAACCTCTCTTTTAACTCTTTTAGCAGTAACGCAGGATTTTTTACCTGTTGCAAGCGTAACATTATCGCCCGCATGGCCAGGGGGTGTCCCCCTAAAATTGCCATAATTTCGGCATAATCGCGGTTGTTTCTATCCAGGCTTAAACCCAAATCTTCCACCACAGCGTTGCAATATTGCCAGCACTCCTCACCCTCAAGACCTGTTAGGGGTTGGCGAAAACACATTTGCGGTGTTAACCAACTCTCTGAAGATCGGCTGGTGATCAATATTTTGCTTTTACCACCCCGGATACCTTGCAGCAAATTTTTAAGACGTTGCCTATCTTCTTCACTTAATAGAGGCTCTACCTCTGTACCCGCTATGCCAGAGGCAGACTCAAAATTATCCCAAACAATTAGAAATGGTTTCTGTTGTAACGCTGCAATTAAAGCCTGGTCTTTTTCGGCATTGGCTACTGCCATGGCGTTGGTGCCAAAAAAAGCGTCAACCAGGGGGTTGATTACAGCCTCCGCACTGCGAATTGCCTCAAAACCAAACCAAAACACCCCAGCCCCCAACCCCCCTGTATCCTCTAACCACTGTAAAAAACCTTGGGCCAAGGTGGTCTTACCCACCCCTGCCATACCATGAATAAGCACTGCACCCTGTTTTTGCTTTCGTAAGGCTCGCTCCAGCCCCAACACCATACGTTGGCGACCTATAAAACCATAATCGGATTTTAGCCTGGCCTCTTGGGGCATTCTATTTTGCTTGTTCTCTTTTGGGACAGCTTCACCCAGAAAATTCAACTCCAATGGATCTTGCTGATAAAGCACAGGAACCAGCCAATCTTGCAGGGGAAACGTCCCCAGGCTGCAATCCCTGCCAGGGCTGGCAAGCATCTCCTGCCGTCCTGCCCGTACCGCCTCATCAACCCGGCCTGTTTTGAAAAGTCTCTCATAAAATGTCGGGACAAAACGCTGGGCTCCACTTACCCAGAGGTTATACCCCATAGCCACAACACTACGCACACCAGCTTTCATCAATGCCGCAGCCACTGATGAGGATGCGTCTTTTGCCTGATGGTTTATTGCTGCTGACCTACAAGCACTTAAAACCATAATGGGAATACGAAACTCGTTTAGCAAAACCGCCAGTTTGTTTGCCGGAACCGGATCTGGGCCAGAGTTTATATTCTCAAAATACAGCTTTCCAATGGGTGCAGAATTGCTGTTGTTCGAACTCAGGCTATGTACCGTATCCTCTTGGGCTTGTCTGCTATAACCCCCATGACCATCAAAATGTATTATATGAAAATGGTTGGGTTTTTCTTTTAAAACAGCCCGCAGTTGTGTAAAGGTAGGAGGGCGCAACACTTCTAAATTAACGGATAAACTGTTATCACGGGAGACATCCACCATAGGTCTGGAAATGGCGTGATAACCCACATCTGTTTCACCCATGGGACGGGCAATTATCAACAGAATATTGATACAGTTTTTAGGCAGTGCAGCAGAAATGGGTATCGGTCTGTTTTTTTCTTTATCAAGCTGCCGTTCTATATGGCAAAGATGGGCCAGAGGTGCCTCTTTTGGATCTTGCAAAGCCTCCCAGGGCCAGGCCAATATTTTGGGGTCATCGCTGGAAATTTTAATGGTTAAATTTTCCAACCCTTCATCACGGGATGCCTCATACCATTTTTTCGGCTTACCTTCTGCAAACAAAGCAGAAAAACATGCAACACCCCAACCCTTACGCGCCTTTAAAACCCGCTCGGCCCTATCTGTGCTAGGATCATATGGATAAGATAAAAACTGCTCCAAATACCAACAAAGCTCAAAAGCCAAATTAGAGTTAGGCAGTCTTTCAACCGGATAACTATTTGGGTCTGGCAATGCGACAGGATTTATTATTTTTTCATTACCCCGGTGCACATTAAAACAGTGCCCATTTGCCTCATCACTTCCCAAATATTGAATAACCAGCATGTTGCACTCCCAATTAACCAAGGTAAACCAAACAGACTAAACTATTAAGCCTCTTTCCCTCGTTTTTGGCTATGATATTTCCCTGTAAATGAAGTGTTTGAGACAGCTCCAATGTCTGCATTGCACAAAAATGATCCGTTGGAACGCTTCCCTTTGAATAATGGGATTGAGACTGTTTACCAATAATGGAACTTATATTTTGCTATTCAATTATTTGATTATTTCTGGTAGTCTTAGGATCAAGATTAAAGAGTTCACGTTAATTCTCTTTATTTAAACGGAGAAAAGACATTATGTTGAATGTTGATGTCGCTGAGTTTCAGAAGGGTTTGCCTAACTATATGAAACAAATAGGCAATGGTGAGGAGATCCAAATTTCATCAAAAGGTTGTGTTGTTGCCCGTGTTATTCCTGTAAAAAATAAATCTGATGAAGCTCGCAAAAGACTAGAGTTGCTTAGAGGAACTGTGATAACTGGTGATGTGCTCTCCCCTATTGGTGAAAATGATTGGGGTATTGATGAAAATCATTTGTGACACCCATGTCTTGTTATTCTGGGCTGATTCACCTGAGAGCTTGTGAAAAAATGAAACCCTACTGCGAACGCCCCAAATTCACCCCCCGCACCATGTCGAAACGTGCCAA
>JADFYX010000072.1 GCA_015232795.1 Magnetococcales bacterium | reverse complement strand
AGTTGAACTGCTGATTCATAAAACTGAGTCATGGAGTCACATAGCCACTGCCACTCATTATCATCAATACCATTGCTGGATTGAGATAACAGTGTCTGTTCAAAATCATCTAAAAAAACTAACCCTTGGGAAATAAAAACATGGTGAGTTAATAACGGAACCACATGAGGTTTAAACTCTTCTGTAATTTTATATGATTGCAACATTGACCCAGCCCCTCCCGTTTCTAGGTTAAATGAACATTTTTACATATGAACATACTCTATACAGCAATTTAGAGACCATTTTACACATATCAAGATTTTTGATTTATTTTCAATATGTTAAAGATTTCTTAGGAACATTTGTAGATTACAAGGAGGTGATTGAATAGTTTCATGCAAAATGGAGAAATGAATATTTTTATAATAAATACATCAAGATAAACAGAATGAATAAATTTAAACTCTTGCAACTTTTATTGCACCCTTTTTTAGTAATTATAATTTTTTAACCTTGTATATTATTCTTGCCTCTTCTTTTTTAACCGCTGGTTTAGGGCTTGGCGAGAAATACCCAAAAAGCCAGCAGCAATTCCCTGGTTACCTTTGGCCCGTTGCAGAGCCTCATTTATGAGTCGCTCCTCAATCTCTTTAAATGTTGGTAACATGCCAGAAAAGCTATTAAAGCTCTCATGATCGTCGGCTCCTCTTATTTGGGTATCAGTTGAAACAGCCTCCCTTCTGTCGTAGATTAACTTTTTAAACCTTTCCATAGATAACATTCCAGATTTATGGCGAGCCACAGCATCAAAAATCATGGAGCGCAACTCCCTGATATTACCGGGGAAATAATAAGATGCCAGAAGTGTATATAGTTCTGGGGGTGGGGTAGGAATAGGTTTTTCGAGAGAGTTAGCTGCTAACTCTAAAAAATGGTTGGTTAAAAGAGGAATATCCTCAGAGCGTTCTCTTAAAGGTAGCACCTCAACCTCATGGACACTTAAACGAAAATAGAGATCAGCCCTAAAGCGTCCCTCCTCCATAAGCTTGCGTAAATTTTGGTTGGTTGCACATAGAATATGAGCATCAGAGAGCAGAGGAACATCCCCCCCTAGCTGGTAGTAGACCCGCTCTTGTAAAAGCCGTAACAGTTTTACCTGTGATTGGGGGTCTAGGTCTCCCACTTCATCAAGAAAAAGGGTGCCTCCTTTGGCACGGGATATCACACCGTGCCGTTTTTGGTCAGCTCCAGAAAAAGCCCCTTTTTTATGACCAAAAAGGGTATCGGAAAAGAGGGCATCGTCCAGGCCAGCAATGTTAATTGCTATCATTTTACCCTTACGACCACTTGCCAGGTGTAAAGCTCTGGCTATCAACTCTTTACCAACCCCGGTCTCTCCAGTAATCATTACTGGCTCAGATGATGAGGCCACAGAGGTCATATATTGAAACAAGGCCCACATTTTTTGGCTTTTGGTGATAATAGCGGCAAAGGCAGACTCATTCTCTAAATGTCCTGTTAGCAAGGAGCGTTTCAGATCATCTACCTGCCGTCTGAGGCTACGCACCTCTAATGCTTTATTTACCGTAGCTAAAAAGCGAGTTTCATCCACTGGTTTAACTAAAAAATCAAATGCCCCTTTTTTCATGCAAAAAACAGCTTTGTCAACCTCATCAGAGGCTGTCATGACAATAATTGGTAGATCAGGGAGATGCATACGAATTTGGGGAAGAAGCTGCTCACCAGATATATGGGGCATAAACAGGTCAAGAATTAACACCCCAACCTCATTAACTGCTAAAAAATTCATCACACGACGACTATCGGTCAAGGAGTCAACATCAAAAAACCCAGCACCGCGCAAAATGGTAGTAGTACTAAAAACCACCGCGGTATCATCATCTACCAATAAAATTTTGGGGGTTCCAAGAGGAGAATCAGCCACTTTTTCAACCCCCAGTTTTACTTATAGGAAAGTTAATGGTGACTTTAGTTCCACCCTTGGGACGTGTTTCAAAACGGATAGCTCCATTGTGCTTGAGAATAATCAGGTTGGATATTGAAAGCCCTAAACCAGTGCCTCCAGCATTTATTTTGGTGGAAAAAAAAGGTTCCGTCAGCCGGGAAATATTTTCAATATCAACCCCACACCCTTCATCCTCTACTACCAACATAACCTCTGCATCTTTTTTGTTATAAGATGTTGTTACCATCACCCCCATATCTCTAGTGTCTAGAGATTGCAATGCGTTTAAAATTACATTGATAAAAACCTGCTCCAACTGCCGGGAGTTACCTAATATTCTTGGCATTGACTTACCTAAGGTGAGCTTTAAAGAGTCTGTATGTCTGCGAACCTTGTGGTTGAGGATCATCATGGCTGCCCGCAGGGTGGCGTTGATATTTACCTGCTCATCGAGTTTTTCTTCATCTTGCCCTGCCAAATGTTTCAAACTATCAACAATCTTACTTATACGTTCAGTGTTATTAGTAATTTCTTTTATTACTGTGGAAATGGTCTGCTTTGCCTCGGAATAGGGAAGGCCAGCCAAAGAGAAATCACCATTATCAGCATGATAACTCGCAAGAATTGGCAAAACATCCTCCCATGCACGAAAAAGCAGAGAAGCATTAAAAAGATTGGCACCGTTGGGATTGTTAATTTCGTGAGCAACTCCAGCAGACAGTACCCCAATTGTTGCTAAGCGAGCATGACGTATAGCTTGAGCCTGCCTTATACGTCTTTCAGTCACATCAGAGCAGATGACAATAGCTTCAATGACATCATTTTCATGGCGCACAGGTACAATTCTAATCTCCCACCAAATTGAATCTTCGGTTGAAAATTGAAAGTTGACCACATTACCTATAGCAAATGCCCGCTTTAGCTTTTTTTGATACCAACCCCTAATCCGTGGAGGAAACAGAACGGCAGAGTCATTACCCAACATCTGCTTGGGGTTATACCCTGCCATCTCCCGGTTCATCAGTAAAATATGGCGGTTATTATCAACTGTAAAAATTACATCGGGGGCATTTTCAAACTGCCAAGTACGGTTACTATCTTGTTTTTTCTTACCTACATAAGCCCTTTTCTTTCTCTTTTTACCCACCAACACGTCCCCTCATATAACTAATTTTGCTATATTTTATGATACTCCCGATACCATTCAACAAAACGGCTGATACCTTCTTGCACAGTGGTTTGCGGTCTAAAGCCAACATCCTCCATTAAATCATCAACATTGGCCCAGGTTGCCGGAACATCACCGGGCTGCATTCCCATCATATTCATCTTAGCTGGTATTCCCAATGAATCTTCCAACGCCTTGATATAATCCATTAACTCCACTTGGTTATTGTTTCCAATATTGTAAATTTTATACGGAGCGTTGCTAGTAGCGGGGTCAGGATTGTCACTGTCCCAATTGGGGTTTGGTGTTGGAGTACGA
Organism: Magnetococcales bacterium; assembly: GCA_015232795.1. Lineage (GTDB taxonomy): Bacteria > Pseudomonadota > Magnetococcia > Magnetococcales > JADFYX01. The sequence goes on along the minus strand of JADFYX010000072.1, from coordinate 6,551 downwards.
TCCAGCACCCTGACAATACCTTCAACGATATCATCAATATAGGTAAAGTCTCTACGCATTTTACCATTGTTAAAAACATTTATCGCTTCACCAGCTAAAATTGCTTTGGTAAAGAGATAAAGTGCCATGTCTGGTCTTCCCCATGGACCATAAACGGTAAAAAAACGCAGACCTGTAACAGGCAAACGAAACAGATGGGCATAGGTATGAGCCATCAACTCGTTGGCTTTTTTAGATGCTGCATAGAGAGAGAGAGGATGATCAACATTATTGTGAACCGAAAACGGCATATTGGTATTGGCCCCATAAACTGAAGAAGATGAGGCAAAAACAAAATGTTTTACACCGTTATGGCGACACCCTTCTAACAGATGAGCAAAGCCGACAATATTAGTATCAACATAGGCAAGGGGATTTTCTAAAGAGTATCTTACCCCAGCTTGGGCAGCTAAATTAACCACCCTAGCAAATTTTTCTTTTTTAAATAGCTCACCAATACCGTCTCTATCTTCAAGATCCATATTGACATGGGAAAACCCAGTGCGGTCTTGCAGCCGTGCCAAGCGCGCTTTTTTTAGGTTAACATCATAATATGGATTTAAATTATCTAAACCAACAACCGTATCCCCTCTATCTAACAACCGAGCAGAGAGGTTAGAGCCGATAAATCCGGCTGCTCCTGTTACTAATATCTTAGCCATTTACTTTCCTTTCTTACAGCATAACGTCATAATGAATTAGAATGATGGCACTTTATAAGAAAATCTCTAGCACAATCATTGATTTTTATTTTATTAGACCCATATTGTTCAAATAGAGAATGACATCTCTTAAACAGAAACATTTTTTTAATCGTATCATAATAATTAACCAAGCCTGCAAACAATTTTTTTCGTAACAAACAAGGCTTAAACGCCCATATTATAATCTGGCGGATTGGATAAATTTGAACACTGCAAAATCGACAAACAACAAATCAGTACTAATATTTACTGATGGGGCCTGTTCCGGCAACCCTGGCCCTGGTGGATGGGGGGTGCTTCTCCGCTTTGGCACAGCGGAAAAAGAGATGTCAGGATATGCCCCACTCACCACTAACAACCGCATGGAGATGTTGGCAGCTATTCATGCTTTAGAGACCCTAAAAAGGTCGTGCAAGGTCATTCTGACTACAGATTCCAGCTATGTCAAAGATGGTATCACCAAATGGATTCATAACTGGAAAAAACGAGGTTGGCGCAAAGCAGATAAAAAACCGGTAAAAAATGCTGATCTTTGGAAAAGATTAGATGCGATTTGTATCCAACATGATGTAGAATGGAGATGGGTTAAAGGTCACTCTGGTCATATTGAAAATGAAACAGTTGACCAGCTTGCCCAAGAAGCTGTTCAATTAGGCCAAGAGGGAAAATTACCAATTGACCCTGCTGGAGAAGAGCTCAACTAGATAAACGAACCCTAGCATTTTTTATTAATGAAGTTTTTGTTCTATTTTTTGAGGAGAAATATATGTTTGAGGATCAACTGCAAGCAGTAAAAGAGCTTCTGGAAACAGATGAGCAGTTCCGGGAATTACATGACAAATATCAATCTATTAAAAGCAAAGTTGATACGTCGGGTCGGACCTTAGATAAATATAATTTAGATAAGCTCAAAAAAGAGAAGCTTTTACTCAAGGATCAAATGGCTGTAATTCTTAATCAACACACAGCCTAAATTTATTATAAAAAGGGAGGTACCTATAGTAGCCTGAACATTTTACATAAATTTTTATTTTGTATTTTCAAATAAAAAATTGTGCCTGTTTTGGTATGTAAATCTTTTTTTGAGCACAATGAGAGCCTAAAGAAAGATATAAATTATTTGTATTTTCTTAAAAATCTACCGGGTCGGTTTTCCGGCCCGGTAATCCCCCCATTTTTATCTGATTGATAATTAGAACAAGGGTCTTGCCATGCGTAAATGTATTGAGTCAAATTCAGTCATTGAGACCCTCATCAAAGAGACCGAATCTCTTTTTCCTGCATCTGACAGACCCATTCTTAAAAGTTTTTTAAAGATTATTTTAACAGATATGCAGTGTTTCCCTGTTGATGAGACCCATAACTGGCATAGTAAAACCGTTTTAGCAAATCTGTTTAAATTTTTTTCCACCCCCCCTAGCAACTATAACGAAGATGTAAAAGTTCAAGTAAATTCCTTTAAACAGAATGAAGAGACCCAAGCAATAATCCATTTGACTGACACCCCTTTTATCCTGGGAACCTTAACAAATTATCTAAAAAAATGTGATTATACCCTATACACCAAGGCCCACTCTACTTTTTGTGTAGAGCGCGATAAAAGTGGCAAAATCAAGAAAATTTTAGGGGAGAGCAACACAAACTGCGACAAAAAAGATGTTGGTTTTCAACAGGAGATGATTCTCTTCATTCTTATTGAGGCCTTGGAAGACAAAAAAACCTTAAACAAAATGTCTTCAGAGTTGGTCGCCACTCTTACCTCCATTAAACACTCTGTAGATGATTTTCCTGAAGTTACCAAAATTATCAAAAATGAGGCTGTAATACTAAAAAAAGCTGGTCGGGAAATGGATTGTAACTTCCTTCATTGGACATTAGACAATAATTTTGTCTTTATGGGTCTACAGGGTTTTACCCAAACCCAGTCAACCATGACCCATAACCAAAAGCACCGCGCCCTTGGTATTTTCCGTGGTAACAACCCAAATGCCCTGTTAGATCAGATAACTCCGGGTCTCCGCCAAGAGATTGAGAGCATAATCAACAGCCCCCACTCCTCACAATATGAGGGAGTGGCAATGGAGTATTGTCAGCATGGGCATTCAATTATTTATGATTCAGAAGGGGTAGATTTTTTTACTATTCGCCATCCGGGAAGTGATCCAGAATCTTGGGATGTGATATTGGTGTTAGGCCGTTTCTCCCGTACAGCCCACGGCAGTCGTGCCTCAATGGTGCCAATTCTCTCAGAAAGACTGAGCAAAACCATTGAACTATCTGGTTATGCTGCTGGCTCCTATCTTCGTCACGAGTTTCGCAGCCTGTTTGATCGTATGCCACTGCGTGAGCTATTCTACTCAAAACCGGAAATATTAACCGAACAAATTCGCGATATATTAAAAATGCAGAGTGATACGGATATCTGTATTAGCGACCGTTTGGGACTCCATGGAAACTATATTTCCATTTTAATCACAATCTCCCGCAACCGCTATACAGCTCACCTAGAGGAGCGAGTAGCGGCAACAATCTCTAAACATCTTAAAAACCCCATAACCTCTATTAACGTATCAGAAAGCGGCACTCTGTTTTTTATCGTCTGTTATGCCAACCATGACCCTAAAAAATCACTTAGTTTTGATACTGCCCAAGTCCAGAGAGAGATAGAAAAACTTGTCATCACATGGGATGATGACTTAAAAAAAACCCTCCTTGCCCACCACAGCCAAAAACAGGCTCTTGATTATTATAGTCTATATAGCAAACGCTTTGAACCAATTTATAAAGAGGCAACCATTCCAGAACAGGCAGCAAAAGATATCCAGATAATTGAATCTATGGAAGGAAAAAATCCTTTTACTTCGCGTTTAATACGCCATAAATCAGGCCGTACCTATGTGAAACTTTTCTCCACAAAAGCTGTGGAGCTAACCAAAATGATTCAAACATTTGATAATTTTGGCATTACCTGCCTACATGAACTTTCATCAATGGTCGCTAGTGGCGATGGACCTCCCATTATTATCCAACGTTTTGAAGTTGGGGGCAGCAACGATGATCAGCTTAAACTCTACAATCAAGCGGATAATTTCCGTGCTGCTCTTAATGCCTTAAGGTCTGGGACTCTGCTGGACAATGAACTAAACCAACTTGTTCTCCTTGAGGGTTTGAACTATCGAGAGATGTCACTTTTGCAGGGTCTTAGACAGTATCAACTACAGATTCACCCTGAGTTATCTGGAATACAAATTAACCGGGTATTGCTACAACACCACCAATTAGCAGGCCTTATTCTCAACCTGTTTATTGCCCGCTTTGATCCCCAAATTAAAAACCGCAACAAAATGTGTCAAGAGCTTAGTACTCTTATTGAGGAAGCTCTGGCAAAAGTTGTTAACTTACAGGATGATCAGATACTTCGGGGCTTGGAGAATGTGGTCAATTCAGCTCTTCGCACCAACTATTTTCAAACTCCAACTCCGGCTGCTATCTCTTTTAAAATTGACTGTTTAAAAATTGATAAAATGCCAACTCCCCGACCTTGGCGAGAGATTTTTGTCTTTTCCCCCCATGTGGAAGGCATCCATCTGCGTGGTGGCAAGGTAGCTCGTGGTGGTTTGCGTTTTTCTGACCGTCTGGAAGATTATCGCACTGAAGTGTTAGGTCTCATGAAAACCCAAATGGTTAAAAATGCTATTATCGTCCCCCTAGGAGCCAAAGGGGGGTTTGTAATTCCTCATCTGCAACAAAAACCAAAAAACCGCCAAAAAGATTGGATCGCTACCCAGTATGAGGTCTTTATAAGAGCCTTGCTTGATGTCACTGATAATCTGGTTGGTGAAAAGATTGTTCACCCCAATAATGTTGAAATATATGATGATGACGACCCTTATCTGGTGGTTGCAGCCGACAAAGGTACGGCCTCCTATTCAGATTTAGCCAACAATATAGCTGAAAATGAGTATCAATTCTGGCTAGGTGATGCCTTTGCTTCCGGTGGTTCCAACGGCTACGATCATAAAAAAGTTGGCATTACCGCTCGTGGTGCTTGGGAGTGTATAACTCTCCATTTTGCCGAGATGGGCCGGGATATTCACAAAGATCCATTTAGTGTTGTGGCTATTGGTGATATGGCTGGGGATGTTTTTGGCAATGGAATGTTAGCCTCAAAACAGATCCACCTTTTAGGTGCTTTCAACCATCAACATATTTTTCTTGACCCGACCCCAGACCCAGAAACAAGCTTTGCTGAACGACAGAGGCTTTTTGCCCTGCCTCGCTCCTCTTGGAGTGATTACAATGCAGAGTTAATCTCAGCAGGGGGTGGTATTTTTGAACGCGCATCAAAAGGTATTCCCCTAAATGCAGCCCTAAAAAAACTTCTTGATACCAAGGCGGAGTCCCTCTCAGGTGAAGATGTTATTAAAAACCTATTAAGGTTAAAGGTTGATCTTCTCTACAATGGCGGTATCGGTACCTATATTAAAAGTAGTGATGAGAGCCATCAGGATGTCTCAGATAAAAGCAACGATTCTGTACGAGTTAACGGCTCTGAAGTGCGAGCATTGATTGTTGGTGAGGGTGGCAACCTCGGTATTACCCAAAAAGGGCGATTAGAGTTTTGTCGCAGGGCTAACCGCAAAGATGGTGGACGCATAAACACCGATGCTATTGATAACTCTGGTGGTGTTGACTTAAGCGACCATGAGGTAAACCTAAAAATTCTTCTCAATCTGCTTTTATTAAATGGTGAGATAAAAAGCACTGCCGATCGTAACACAATGCTTGCCAGCTTGAGTAACGAGGTTGCTAACAGCGTTTTGGAAGATAGTTATATGCAACATCAGGCGGTCAGCCGAGATATGCTCAACTCAATTGAGTATGGGGATATATACCTAGATGCCCTTGATCTCTTAAAGGAAAAAGCTGGGCTGGATTTTTCTGCTGAAGATATTCCTAAACTAAAAATATTGGCAGTGTGGCTACAAGACGAGAAAGGCTTACCCCGACCTCTGTTAGCCATTATGTTGGGATATGCCAAACTGTATTTACAAAAAATGCTGCTCTCTTCAGATATTGTTGATATGCCATTTTTTGAACATCATCTATCTGACTATTTTCCAGCTAGCATAGGCCGTGAGTTTGACTCTCATCTCTCAAGCCACTTCTTAAAACGTGAGATTATTGCAAGCCGTGTTACCAACCGGGTTATAAACCAAACGGGGGTTGGTCATCTTTTTGCCGTGTTGAATAAAGTTAGCGAAATCCGCACCATTGAAAACCCTCTGGCACTTTTAACCAAAGCCTATCTGATAATTGAAAACCTAATTGATGCTCCAAGTTTCCGCAGCCAGGTTTATGCATTAGGTCCAACCATTCCGACATTGGTTAAATATCAAACCTTGGACCAGATGGAAAGAGTCATCTTACACTTGGCAAAATGGATGCTTATCCACCTGGATTCCGATCGCATATCCATTGATATCATCAACCTATATGCCAAAACAATACGGGCATTTCATAATAATCTATGGGGATCATTGCCAGATCTGGTATCCAAAGAGCAGATGAAAACCCTTGAAAAACAGAAAAAAGAGTTAACCGACAAAGGTCTTCCAGAGCAGCTATCCAGCGACACTGTTTTACTCCCATTCTTAAGGGACGTAATGGCAATTTTACATATTAAAGAGTCACTCCATACCCAATTTGAATCAGTGGGCCATCTTTACATACGAGTAGATGATTTTTTTGGACTCTCTTGGATAGATAATAGACTTAAATTTGTACACACTCGCGATAACTGGGGCC
>JADFYX010000071.1 GCA_015232795.1 Magnetococcales bacterium | reverse complement strand
AACTAAAGTTGCTTTTGCTATGACCATCTTTACCGCTATTTTAGCTGGTGCTGTCACCTGGGTTTTTGGTGGCATGGAGGCCATGGCATCGGTACCAGCCAACACCCAAACTGCAACAGGTGGTGGTTTTGATCCTGCCATGGGTTATATGGCAGCAGCCTTGGCTACTGGCTTATCCTCATTGGCTGCTGGTATTGCAGTGGGGCAAGTGGGTTCAGCAGCGGTGGGAGCCATAACCGAAAAACCGGAGATGATGGGCCGTATGTTGATTTTGGTAGGACTGGCAGAGGGTATCGCCATTTATGGCCTTATTATCTCTATTTTGATTCTTAATCGGTTGGGATAGATGGCAAAGCTGGTTTTTATTGGCGACGAGATATCTGCTGCTGGCTGGGCACTTGCGGGAATGGAGGTCATTACTCCATCTGCGGGCAGTGAGGAGTACACGGTTAGAGAGGCTTTGCGAGATACCGAGATGTTGATAATAACAGCACAGATAGCACAAAATATTACCCCTGGCCTACTGGAGAAAATTTTGACTTCGACATCTGTTTTAACCCATGTGGTTGGTGATATGCAAAACCAACAACCCCAACCAGATTATGAGGCACAACTAAGAACCAAATTGGGGTTAGGCCAATGAGTGATAGCCGATCTGTTACCTCCCGCAGAAATGAACTAATTGCTCTTGTGGAAAAAAACCGTGATGCCAAACGTGAAGAGATTTTACAGGCAGCACGAGTCGAGGCACAAAGAATTTTAAAAACAGGTTTTGCCGAGGCCCGAAAAAGGGTAACAGAGGCCATAGGCAAAGAGAGGCGTATAAAAACTCTGGTAGAAAACACCGTCCTTGCACGGAAAAAAACCGAAGAGAGACAACAAAAACTCCAAGAGAGCCAAGCTCTTTTAAAAGAGAGCCGTGAAATATTGAAAAATGTACTTATTCAACGTTGGAAAGACGATACAGCAAGAGAGGCATGGTTGAATTTTGTAACCGAGCAAGCTATGCGCTTTTTACCTCAAGGGGAGTGGCAGGTTGTCTCTCCTACTGAGCTTTCACAACTTGATATGGCACACATAAAAAGTCGTATCAAACAGAACCCGACATCTCCCATAATGTTTACCCAGGATGCTGCCATTGAAGCTGGCCTTAAGATAGGCTGTAACAACGCTTGGGTAGACGGATCTTTAGCTATGTTAATGGCTGATAGCAACTCCATAGATGCTCAACTTTTGGGCCTTATTGATGAAAGTGGGAAAAAATCATGAAAGATGCTGTAATCCACTGGATCTCTGGCCCGGTCATGAAAGCAACGGCCTATAAACCATTTAAGATAAATGAAGCTGTCTTGGTGGGTGAAAAAAAATTACTGGGTGAGGTGGTGCGACTTCACGACGATGAAATTACGGTACAGATGTATGAAGATACCTCGGGCCTACGTCCTGGTGATCCGGTAGCTGGTGAGGGCAACCCCTTATCGGTACGTCTGGGTCCGGGTATTTTAGGCAATATTTTTGATGGTCTGCTGCGCTCTTTAGATGGTGAAGGCAGGGACTTTTTATATCCCGGACAAAACCTGCCAGAACCACCAATTTTTAATTTTAAACCGTTGGTAGAGGTGGGGCAAATTATAAAAGGCGGTGATGCCTTTGGCCAGGTAAGAACACGCCCCAAACCAGCCAAAACCCACCCTTGCCTTGTACCACCAGATAAGGGTGGTGAGGTTATCGCCATAAATGAGAGAGGCGATTATACTGATATTGAAATTATCTGCACCTTGCGCGCTCAAGATGGTGAAGAGCAACAGTTGGCAATGAGCCACAAATGGCCTGTTCGCACTCCCCGTCCAGTTGCGGAACGTCTGAGCATTGGCCCACCGTTGTTAACCGGGCAACGTATTTTAGACTGTCTGTTTCCCACCGCCCGTGGTGGCAAAGCTATGGTTCCCGGTGGTTTTGGTACTGGCAAAACGGTGCTTTTGGAGACTGTTGCTAAATGGTGCAACGCCGATGTAATTATCTACCTTGGCTGTGGTGAACGTGGCAACGAAATGGCAGGGGTTTTAGATGAATTTCCCCACCTGGAAGACCCTGTAACCAAACGACCGTTGATGGAACGCATGGTGGTTATAGCCAACACCTCAAACATGCCGGTGGCAGCACGGGAAGCCAGTATCTATACCGGAGTAACAGTTGCCGAATATTTCCGTGATCAAGGTCTGCATGTGGCACTTATGGCAGACTCCACCAGCCGTTGGGCAGAGGCACTGCGTGAGGTTTCCGGGCGTTTGGGCGAGCTACCGGGAGAGGCAGGTTATCCTGCTTATCTTAGCACCAGGCTGGCAGAATTTTATGAGCGTGCTTCCCGAGTTCGCACACTGTCAGACAAAGGCGGATCGTTAACTATCATTGGTGCTGTAAGTCCTCCTTCCAGTGATTTTTCCGAACCCGTCACCATCCACACAAAACGTTATGTGCGTAACTTTTGGGCGTTGGATCGCAGACGCGCCCAAGCGAGGTTTTATCCTGCGATTGACCCCCTTATATCCTACTCCGAAGATGCCACAGATTTGGCAAAATGGTGGCAAAAACAGGGTGCACCAAACTGGAATGAACACAGGCGACGTTTTCTCACCTTGCTGGAAGAGCAGACCCGGCTGGAACGTATGGCAAGAATTCTCGGCAAAGACTCCCTACCCCCTAAACAGCAGTTGGTGTTGATGCTGGCTGACTTGGTAAACGAAGCATTTTTACGTCAATCCGCCTACTCACCAAAAGACCGTTTTGCCTCACCAAAAAAGCAGACAAAAATGATGACTGTGCTGGATAGTTTTATGGATATGGCACAAAAAGCGGTTGAGGCAGGCATAGAGGTAGAGCAGATATCAGCTATGCCGGAGGTGAGGCGTTTGCAGCGTATGGGTGAGGAGATTAGTGAGGAGGAGATGGAGAGTTTCGATACACTGCAAACCGCACTGACCACAGCTTTTAGTGGGCTACTAGCAAACGTTCAAGAGGGTGACGTGGTATGAACAACAACGCAAATCTTTTTTTAGATGAAGCCGCCACCCGTATTGAAGGCCCCCTACTTTTTGCCCATCGCCGGGTAGATGTGGGGCTAAACGAAATGGTAGAGGTTACAGGCTCTGATGGTCGTAAGCGGTTGGGTAGAATTGCTGCATTGGACAACGATTTTATGACCATCGAAGTGTTGGAGTCCACCTCTGGTTTGTCTCTTTCCAACACCAGGATCAGCTTTGCTGGCGAGCCAATTTCATTTAACCTGGGGCCGGGTATTTTAGGCCGGGTTTTTGATGGTGTAGGCCGGGTTATTGATGGTGGGCCACCTGTTGCAGCAATCAAAAAAATGCCTGTTGATGGTGGGATTTTAAACCCCATGCGCCGGGTTAAACCTTCTGATTTTATCGAGACCGGAATTTCTGCTATTGATGTTTTAAACAGCTTGGTTAGAGGGCAAAAACTACCGATATTCTCTGGCGGTGGTCTACCCCACAACCAGTTGGCGTTAGACATCGCCATGCATGCAAGGCTGCGTTCGCCATCGGGAAATCATGAAGAAAAATTCAATGAAGAGTTTGCCATAGTTTTTGCAGGCATTGGGGTGCCATACGACACAGCAGAAAAGTTTCGCGCATCATTTGAGGAGAGCGGAGCATTGGGTCACACAGCCCTATTTTTAAACCTAGCTTCAGACTCCAGCTCACAGAGGCTCTTAACCCCACGTTTTGCCCTAACAGCAGCAGAATATCTAGCCTTTGTTGAGGGTCGCCACGTGCTGGCTATAATTACCGATTTTACCAACTATTGTGAAGCACTGCGAGAAGTATCCGCCAGCCACGGCGAGATACCCAGCCGTAAGGGCTATCCCGGTTATATGTATTCTGACCTTGCCACTCTTTATGAACGCGCCGGATATCTGAAAGGTCGCCCTGGGACGTTAACTCAGCTACCTGTTTTAACCATGCCAGCGGACGATATCACCCATCCCATACCCGACCTAACAGGCTATATTACCGAAGGGCAGATAACCCTAGACAGAAAACTCGACCGGGAGGGAGTATCCCCACCTATAAACGTGCTACCCAGCCTCTCACGACTTATGAAAGATGGCATTGGCGAAGGCTTTACCGACCCGGACCACCCAGCACTTGCCAACCAACTTTTTGCTGCTTACTCACGCACCACCCAGGTAAGGCTGCTTTCCAACGTGGTGGGAGCAGAAGGTTTGACCCCGGCTGATAGGCGATTTTTAGAGTTTGGGGTAGAGTTTGAAGAAAAATTCATCCATCAAGATGGCCCCAGAACACTAGACCAAAGCATGGATATAGGCTGGCAACTATTAAGCCGTCTGCCAGACTCAGAGCTATCCCGTCTAACCGACGAGCAGATAGCCCGTCATCTCCATAAAAGAAGAGCCTGACCCATGCAGATCTCCCCCACCCGCAGTGCATTGCTGGAGGCCAAAGACGAACGCAAGGTTATGGAGGAAGGTTTCCGTTTTCTAGATGAAAAACGGTTGCTGCTCGCAGCAGAAATAATCACCCTTTTCAACAAAAGAGATGCAGTAAAAAAAGAGTACAACAGCCTTTTTAAACAGGCCCAAACCGACCTGCGCGAATCAGTAACCCGTCACGGTCTCCAAGGCCTAAAAACCCAACCAGCAATAAAACGCCAAAACCCAAAAATAAAAAGCAAAACCCGTTCATTTTTCGGCGTAACCCTAATAGAAAACGCCAAACTAAGCCAAACCACCCCCCCAGAGATAATAGAAGGTGTAAACCCCTCCCCAGAGTCCAAAAATTGCCGGAAAACCTTCGATAAACTGCTAACAAAAAGCATAACAATGGCAGAAATTGCAAATAACCTACAACGCCTACTACTAGAATACCGCCGAACCGACCGCCGTGCTCGTGCTCTAGAAGATGTGATACTGCCAGAGCTAGATGAAAGTATTCACCATATAGAGAGCCAGCTTGAAGAGATGGATCAGGAAGAGGCGGTTAGGGTGAGGTTGGGTCGAAAAGTTGCGGTGTAAATTAAATAAAAAGAAATAGTTATCGCCCCAAATCTCGACCATCCCGCTTCAGGATGGTTTGGGAAAAGTCGAGCAACTCATCCAAGTGGGTCGTGATGATGGCTATAGTGATGGGCAGTTGTAGGGTTTGGTAATCATGTACGGCAATATTGCGAAAGCCCACCATGGGTTTTAGTCTTCCGGCCATTTCCGGGGTAATCCATCCCCCTCTGGCCAGCAGGTTGAACACGTCCCGTGCTCCCTGGGGTACCCCTAGCCGTTCCCGGTGAATGAGGTGCTGCCCCATGTCCAGTGCCGCTTCACAGCTACGCTGGATGTTGAGTATGGCTGCATCCTGACGGGTATAATCACTGGCGAAGGTATCCAGGCCCTTATCGTACTCCTCTCTGGCACGAGCCACGCAACGCTCAATGGTAGCGGCCTTGTTGATCAGCACTTCATCGACCATAAATGGTTCCCTCCTGTTTGATGATCCTCATGAGAGGAGCGCGGGTTTCGTCCAAGGCGGTTTTTTCGCTGAGTATGAAACTTTCGTACAGGGCGGCTTGATAGTCCTTGGTCCACAACCGTTCGCCAGTGGTTATGATTTGATACTGCATGACCGTGGAGGCGACGCGTAGGTCCAGCAGATCAACTGGACAGCCGACGATATCAGCCATTTCTCCGGCAAGATTCCACAACTCGACCGGATCACTCTTGCCTTCCACCAACATAGCCAGATCCCAATCACTTTTTGGCCCGGCATCACCGCTAACACGACTGCCAAAGGCGTAGATTGCCAGCAGGCAGGCAACTCTTTCCCGTAGATGTCTGATGATGGGTTCCCAGTTCATGCCGCTTACTCCCGAACGTCAATGTTACCAGTTACGGCAGTGAAATATCTTGAAGATTCTGGACGCTCTTGTCTGATATGATTTTATCATACGGAAGCGTACACCATTGTCAGGACAACTCAAAGGTATTTGACAAACAATTATGTGCAGTTAGTGACAAAGCTATTTTTCCAAAAACTACCTCTAAATTATCAACAGTACCTAGCGGACAAATATGGCTTATAGGTCAAATGGCACACATGACAAGTCATTTGACCTATAAGCACTTATCCAAAAAGCATATAACAAGTTGATATATTTATAAATATACCATGGCTTCTTTTTTGCGGTATGTTTTCGTTGTTGTTAATAAATATTGCTCAATAAAAGAGACAATCTACAAAGAGAGGAAAAAATGACAAAAAAAATACTCAAGCTGTCTGCACTACTTGCTCTATGGTGTGCTCCAGCTTATGCAGCAGATGATGCCAGCCAAATGGATGTCATCATTGTGGAAGACACCCAGATTTTCGAACCCGGCAAATCCCGTTTGATCCTAGATGAACGGGCCAAGGGACCAGTAACGGACGGCGGTGATCTGCTGATGACCATACCGGGGATTTCGGCCTCTCGCATGGGAGGGCACGGTGCTGATCCGGTTATTCGGGGGCAATCACATAACCGCCTTAATATTTTGTTGGATGGTACCTACGTTCATGGCGGCTGTCCAAACCGTATGGACCCACCCAGCTCTTACGGTACTTCTGAAACCTATGACGAAATAGAGATAATCAAAGGTTCTCAGACTGTTCAGCATGGTGGTGGTGGCAGTGGTGGTACAGTACTTTTCAAACGTAATACAGAGCGTTTTACCGCAGATAAATGGTATCGCGGCAAAATCAGCGGTGGATATCGTGGCAACTCCGATGGCCGTGAAGGATTTGCCGATCTGGCCATGGGAAACAGTGAAGCGTTTGCCCGTGTCATCGGCAATTACAGTTCCGGTGAAGACTACGAAGATGGTGACGGTAATTCGGTCCGGGCCGCTTATGAGGAGATGACCGGCAATCTGATTCTTGGTTGGACACCGAGCAGTGCAACAAAAGTTGAAGTTGGTTACGAAGCAACTCGTGCTGATGATGTCACCTATGCTGGAGCAGGTATGGACACACCCTATACTGACCATGATGCCTACCGACTGAAATTCAACCATAATCTGTCTGGCAGCATGTTTCACAAAGTAGAGGGGCAACTCTCCTATTCTACCGTAGACCATCTGATGGACAACTACTCTTTGCGAACACCGGCCATGGCAGCAATGTATATGCGAGCACCATCGACGTCCGACACATTGAGTGGACGCATCGACTTTGAGTCGGCTCATGGCGATTTTATGAGCAATTTCGGGATCAACTACCATAGCAATGAACGGGATGCCATTCGTTACCGTGGCACTGTTGGCAACGTTAATACCACTCAGTCCTATCTCTGGCCGGATGTGACAATCAGTAGTACAGGTCTGTATGGAGAGACAGAATGGGCCATGAGTGATGATAAACGGATGAAATTTGGTCTGCGTTATGATCATGTGCGAGCAACTGCCGACAAAACGACAGCAACCCCAACAGATGCTATGGGGAGTGTGGCCAATCTCAGTGCCGCCGGACTGTATACCATATACTATGGTGGCAACAACACATCACAAACCGAAAATAATGTAGGCGGTATTCTACGCTTTGAAAAGGACTATCTTCAAGGCAACGGTACCAACTATGTATCGTTGAGTCGTAGCGTACGCACTGCCGATGCCACAGAACGCTATTTAGCCTCCAACAACAATTCAAGCGAAGATAGTCGATGGGTGGGCAACCCCTTCCTAAAACCGGAAAAACATCATCAGTTAGAAATTGGCACCCAGTTCAAAACTGAAAAATGGGGAGTTGATGCCAGTGCCTATTACAATCGGGTAAATGATTTTATTCTACGGGACCGTGATCACTCTGTAAGTGGTGCCGGTAACGCCACAGTATACCGGAACGTGAGTGCCAGCCTCATAGGCAGTGAAATATCGTTGAACAGATATTGGAACGACCATCTGGTCAGTGGGATTTCCATGGCTTATGTATACGGAGAAAACAGGACAGACGATCGTGCTCTAGCACAAATCTCTCCCTTTGAAATGGCTGTTACTACAGATTACAAAAAAAGCAACTGGAGTGTAGGCGGTAAGGTGCGTATGGTTAGCAAGCAGAATCGAGTGGATGACGACACCAGTACTGGCAGCGGTCTGGACAGCCAAAAAACACCCGGTTTCACCGTGGCTGATCTACATGGCTCTTACACGTTTGATAAAGGTATAAAGCTGAAAATCGGGATAAACAATATTTTTGATAAGTTTTATACAGAACATTTAAACCAAAGCAGTACCTTCGATACTACCCAGACACAAGTCAACGAGCCTGGTCGTAGCATCTGGATGACGGCAGGCATGGATTTTTGAGTGTATCAGGGGAAATCACTGCCACCTTGTTGGTGACAAGACTTTCCCCTGATATGCTAGGTGAATCAATAGCTTGCGTCAGGTACGTGGCGACAACTGCCGAATCTAGAATAATATAAGACAATTCTGATATTGATTTTTATAAACCACGTCGCTCTCTTAAAGCTTTTTCAACAATCGGAATATCGTCTGGGGTATTGACACCATGGGTTATAACATCTGTTTGCGAGACAAAAATCTGTTTTCCGTTCTCTAATGCCCGGAGCTGTTCTAAAGATTCTGCCAACTCCAAGGGTCCACAGGGTAGGGTTGGAAATTCAAGGAGAAAAGAGCGTCTGAAACCGTAGATCCCCTTGTTGCGATAGTAACAATCTGTCTTATGCCTTGGGTATGGAATAGGCAACCTGGAATAGTATAATGCAATGTTCTGGGAATTTGTTACCACCTTGACAATTGATGGATCGTTTATCTCTTCAATCTTGGTTAACTTTCCCTTAAGAGCCGTCATATGGATTTGGGGATTTTCTATTAAGGGTGTTGCTAGTTGATCCAGCATCCCTCCGGTAACTAAGGGTTCGTCACCTTGAACATTCAGCACCACATCATATTCTGCAAATTGTTGGGCAACTTCGGCTACTCTCTCGGTACCTGTATTGTGTTTTGTTGAGGTTAAAATTGCTTCACCGCCAAACCCAGCTACACACTCCATTATCTCATGGGAATCGGTCGCTACAATAAATCTATCTACCTTTTTTGCAGCCAACACTCCCTCATATACATGTTGAATAAGTGGCTTACCCAATAATTTCAACAGGGGTTTTCCTGGCAGTCTTGAGGCGTTCATACGGCAGGGTATTACGGTTAAAACCTTCATCAAGCTTCCACCCCTATGCTCTGCTTGTTGCCAAATTTCCCCCTGATAACCCGTTTTAAACGGACAACCCTGATACGGTTTCTTCTGGGCCACAACTCCCCCACTACCAACATGGCTGGGGTGATAAAGAGTGTTAAGAGGGTGGCAAATGTCAGGCCGCCAGCAATGGCGGTGGAGAGTTGGGTCCACCACTGGGTTGATGGAGCACCAAAGGTGATACCACGGTCGATAAGGTCGATGTTTAAAGCCAACACCATGGGCATCAACCCTACTACGGTGGTTATGGCAGTTAACAGCACGGGCCTTAGACGCAGTTTCCCAGTTTTGAAAGCAGCAAGACGTGGGGTAAAACCAGATTTGCGCATTTCATTGTAGGTATCGATTAAAACAATATTATTGTTTACCACAATTCCGGCAAGGGCGATAATACCCATACCCACCATAACCACCCCAAAAGGTTGCTGTGTAACAAGCAGACCCAGCATAACCCCGGTGGTGGAGAATGCCACAGCAGAGAGCACTAATAATGCCTGATATAGACTGTTAAACTGAATCACCAAAATTAGGGTCATTAAAAATATAGCTGTGAGAAAAGCTCTGCCCAAAAATGCTCCTGTCTCGGCCTGTTGCTCTTTTTCCCCTTTAAATATCAACTTGGTGGTTGGGGGAAAATGCATCTTATCAAGGGCGCTCTGTAGCACTTTTTGCCGTTCATCAACCAACAGACCCTCTTGCACGTCTGCCTGTATGGTGATGGTTCTTTTGGTATTTACCCGTTTTAAGGTGCCAGTTTTGTGAGCCGGTTTTAATGAGACAA
>JADFYX010000070.1 GCA_015232795.1 Magnetococcales bacterium | reverse complement strand
ACGGTTGGTTTGATAAACGCCTTTTTAAATCATGACTTTTCCGTTCTTGATGTTGCTAAACACGCCTCATTAGATCTACCCATATTTTATTTAGCCACTGCTATGTGGGGAGGTCATGAGGGTTCTCTGTTGCTTTGGGCATGGCTGTTATCTGTCTATATAGGTGTGGCAGCATGGCGGCATTGGAAGACCCACCCCGTATCCATGCCATATGTTTTGGCTATTTTGGGTGCTCTGTTGTTGGGTTTTCTGCTTTTGGTGCTGTTTCTCTCCTCGCCATTTGAGCGATTAATACCTCCACCGTTTGACGGCAAAGATCTAAATCCACTGTTGCAAGATCCCGGCATGGTGTTTCATCCACCATTTCTCTACATGGGTTATGTTGGCTTTGCGATACCCTATGCCTTTGCCATGGCAGCATTAATTACGGGTCAGGCTGATGAAGAGTGGCTTGTGGCAACGAGAAGGTGGACACTGTTTTCCTGGTCTATGTTGACGACGGGCATAGTTTTTGGGGCGTATTGGGCCTATTACGAGCTTGGCTGGGGTGGATATTGGGCATGGGATCCGGTGGAGAACGCCTCATTTATGCCATGGTTGACCGCAACTGCGTTTTTGCATTCGGTAATGGTGCAAGAGCATAGGCAGATGTTTAAAACCTGGAACGTCTTTTTGGTAACGACAACATTTGCCTTGGCGATTTTGGGTACATTCTTGGTGAGATCGGGAGTTTTATCTTCGGTCCACTCTTTTGCTTCCGATCCCGGGCGCGGAGTATATATTTTAGGCTTTATGACGGTATTGTTATTTTTCTCGTTTGGTCTGTTAACCATTAAATCGGAGCATTTAGAGACTGATATCAAGCTTGAGAATCCTCTTTCGAAAGAGTCGGCATTTTTGTTTAACAATTTGTTTTTATTGGTTGCGACTTTAACGGTGTTGTTGGGTACGTTATATCCGTTAGCGGTAGAGACATGGTCTGACTCTAAGGTTTCGGTGGGTGCACCTTATTATAATGCGGTATTCATCCCTATTATGTTGGGTATTTTATTTATGATGGGAGTAGGGCCGGTTATTTCGTGGCGTAAGGCGACGGTTCGGCAGTTAAAACGGGATTTAATGATACCGATAGTGGTTGCAGTTATTGTGGGGGTTGGTTCTTGGGCTGTGGGTTTGCATAATGTATATGGTGTTTTTACAGCGATAGTGATGGCCTTTGTTTTAGCTACCCATATTTTGGATACGCGGCGTAAGGTTCTTGCTCGTATGAAAACCAGGGGTGCTAGTTCGGCGATTACGGCTTTCAGGCAGCTTACAGGTAGAAACAAGCGTAGATATGGTGGTTTTATAGTTCATTTTGGTATTTTGGTAATGGCTGCGGGATTTATAGGTTCTGGTCTGTTTCAGGAAGAGAAAAACCTATTTATGTCTCCTGCGGACAAAATCCGGGTTGGTTCTTGGAATATAACCTTGGACTCTGTTGGTACAGCGAGTAAGTATAACTGGCGAGCGGTTGAAGCGGTTATTCAGGCGGATCATGATCGGGGTTTTTCCGTTGAACTGCGACCGCAAAAGCGAGTTTATAATGAAACTTCTCAGCCTACGACTGAGGCTGCTATTTATACTACGTGGATGGAGGATATCTATGTGGTATTGGGGGATCAGGTCAAGGAGAATGTTTGGTCTATACGGGTATATAGAAATCCGTTGATTGTTTGGGTTTGGGCTGGTGCGGGTATAATGGCGTTTGGTGTTATGTTTGCGCTTATGCAGGGGCGAATAAGAAGGGAAAAAAGTACAATCAGTTAAAAAGCCTGTATTAGTGGGGGTCCAGGGAAATGATTCCCCTGGACCCCCATTAGTTTTTTGTTTTTAATTTTTTATTTACTGGTTATTTATCTATTTTTATTAGGATATCATGAAAAATTCCTGGAAAATTATCCTGCTACTATCCCTCGTTATCATAATGGCCCTATTCGCAGGTGGTCTGGGCAACAACCCCAGAGATATCCCCTCACCCCTCGTAAATAAACCAGCATCAAACTTCACCGCCCCCATTCTAAACAGCTCCGCAACCATTTCTCTGGCAGACCACAAAGGTAAATGGGTGCTAGTAAACTTCTGGGGCTCATGGTGCGTTAGCTGTGTTGCCGAACACCCATACCTAATGCAACTAGCTAAAATAGCCGAAAAACGCGACGATTTTATGATCATCGGTGTAGACTTTCGCGATACAGTCGAAGGCGCAAATAGATTCCTAAAACGGCACGGCGACCCCGGCTACCAACACGCATTCGACCCAAAACAAAAAATAGCAATAGATTGGGGCGTATACGGCGCACCAGAATCATACCTGGTAGATCCCACAGGCATGATCAGACTAAAACATACAGGCCCACTATACTTCGGCTGGTTCGAAAAAATCGCCCTACCCCAAATCCAAGGCAATGCAAATGGCGCAAATTAATAACATGAAAAGGTTTCTGCAAGCAGTAACAATTTTTGCAATATTGCTGATAACAACATCTCCACTATCAGCCAAAAACCTAAACGAAGACCCCAGTGAAGCCCTAGTAAGAACAATCGCCAAAGACTTGCGCTGCGCTGTCTGCCAAAACCAATCGGTATACGAATCCAATTCAGACCTAGCAAAAGATATGCTCGAGGTCATAAGAGATAAAGTAAAAGCCGGAGATAGCGAAGCCTCAATAAGAGATTATTTCTTCCAACGCTACGGCGACTACATCTACCTGGAACCAACAAAATCAGGCATGAATATGCTGCTATGGTTCGGACCAATCCTAGGGCTGATAATAGGTGGACTGGCTCTCATATCCGCATTTAAAAAATGGAAGAAAAATAGCGTAAAAGTTGAGAAGCCCAAAAATGAAGATGATAAAAAAATGCAGGCTAGAATTGATGAAGAGCTAAAAGATATAGAAGTTTAAGCCCATATCATTACAAATCTAGGTTAATACTTTGTAAATAAACACTATTCCTATAGAACATAGCGTCTTTGCAATTTAAGCAAATAAGCCATAAGCTCATGAATTTCACTACTTGGCCCCGGCTTTATTGTGCGCAATAACTGCAACTTCTGGCTATTTTTTATGGCAGTTTCTAGATATGGGTAGCATAAATTAAAATAATCTTTGTGTGATTCTTTACTTAAAAAATCTTTGCTAAACGGCCCAAGTTCCTTTGCCACTAGCTCAGACCATTCAACATCTGGATAAGCTGAAAAATCCACCAATTTAAAATGCAATAATAACCAAAGCGGAAAACCGGGAGTGGTTATAAGCAACCTAAAAATTCGATTGTTGGGTAAATCTTGCTTTAAGACCAGCTTATGGGCTTGAAGAATTTGTTTGGTTTGATCTTTTTCGTCAGATACAGAAGGAACAAAATCCAAAATGGCAAACAAACGGTGGTGAGGTTTAGCATTAAGAGAGATTTCTACTGCCTCTTCCACCTGTAACTCAAAGCTTTTGTTACTGTTTATAGGCTCAACAGCTACCTTGGTATCCAGCCCTAGATAGTTTACCAAATCTTGGAAATAGGCTTTGCTTAAAATAGGACAAACTAAAAGAGTTAAATCCCGTGGGGAGCCACAGTTTGAGATACGCTCTAACGAGTTGGGGTGCCGCTCTTTGCGTGGAACTACCATCCCTTAAATTGTTTTAAAGCAGGAAGACCACCATAATGGCCCTCCAGATAGCGTTTTTGTAACGGTTCATCTTTTTCAATATTAAAATCAGAGATAGGATAAAGTTCGCTACAACGGTCGCCACTGCGTTCTACCATCCAAAATTGATCTCGACGAAAAATATCGTTATCTAACAAAGCAGTATCGTGGGTAGTACTAACTAGCTGGGCTTTGGTGGTGTTTAAACTTGAGCTGTTGATCATGCCGATTAAAAATTTAACCAAACTGTGATGCAGGCTGGTATCCATCTCATCCATAAATAAAATCTGCCCCTGACGCAGTATATTTATCCAGGGCCAAGCCAAGGCAAACAGTTTTTGCGTACCACGGGATTCTGACTCCCAAGGAAGCAAAATAGGCATCCCAGTATCCGCCATAGAGCGTCCCAAGCGAATTTCCAAAACCTCTTGGGAGGACATCTCTTTTATCAATGCCGAACGAACCTCACCAGGAAGATCATCCATACCTAAATCACCCAAATTACGGGTTTCTAGTTTTATCTCTTCAATATCCAGATCGGCTTGATTTAAAAATTTAAGAACCTGCAATCGCCCGGCGGTATCTTGACAAAGACTGGCAGAAAATTCCTGGCTGATTTCTGAATGGGGACGGAAAATTCGCAGACGTTTATCAAACCAATCAAAAATAGGGCGTAAAGAGAGGCTGTTTAACTGGATAGCTGTTGAGAGATATAGGGCGTTACTACGAGTGGCATCTTTCCAAACTTCTTTATTTCCTACAAGAAATTTTTTGTGTAAATCCCAACTCTCTTTGCCAGTTGCAGGATCGTAATATCGCTCAAACCAACGTTGAGGTCGATTTTTTGGATAGGCTATCAGCCATTCATGATGCACACGCAGTCTTGTTACTGCAAAACCATACTGATAACGAACCCCGCCTTCGATAAAAATCATCTCAAAAATACTGGGTTCATTGGTGTTACGGCTGTTTAGAAGAAAAGGGTACACATCTATTTTATCCCCTTCCTGACCTTGGGCAGAGTTTAAAACAAAGTCCCACATAAACATGGCACCACGAATCAGATTGCTTTTTCCTGAGGCGTTTGCTCCATAAATAACTGATGATCTCAATAGTTTAGGCATCTTGGGCAGATCGGTCAAAAAGCTGTTGTCATCCAACTCCTTGTAGGAGCTGCTGGCAGCCATGCTCAAGGTTTGCCTTTCGCAAAAAGAGAGATAGTTAGAAACGCTGAATTCGATTAGCATTGAATCTGGTTCCGTTTTAGTTATGCACCAACTTGCTAAAATGATAAGGGAATTGTTTTGAATTACTTAACATAACCCGGTTATTTTATGGAATACAAATTATATTATTGAAACTTAAATAATCCAGGTTAAAAATATTATTTTTGGAATGTTGGGGTTTTGTCCAAAACTCCACAGGGAAGGGGCAAGCCCCTTCCCAGACCCATCCCATTAAATATAAACTGCTATGGGGGTTTGGGGATAACATCCCCAAGAATTCAAAATAGTTTACTGAAGAGTAGAAGGGAGCATGCCTAGAGCTTGTCTGTAGAGATAGAGAATAGCCTCTTCTTCGTCAATTTCATGTTGGTCTTTCTTACGGATGCTGACAATTTTACGCATTATTTTTGGGTCAAAGCCGTTACCTTTGGCCTCCAGGTAGAGATCACGGATATCTTGGCCTAATTCCGCTTTTTCCTCTTCCATGCGCTCAATACGATCAATATACTGCTCTAGTTGATCACCTGTGATTCCTCCAACGTCAGCAATTTGACCTGGTTTGATTTCGGTAGTTTCGTGTTGTGTTGGCATTTCTGACTCCTTGAATGCATATGGGTTATAAGTGTCGAATTTTTGTCAAATTTTATTCCTAATGTACGTTAAAAGCAATATTGATGCCTAAAATGAGTAAGAACTAATTTATGCAAGATTTTTTTGGAAAAATTGGGGGAAGTTCTTCGGCAGTAGCTATCGGGATAAAAACACTAATAAGGAAAAGGCGAGAGTTTACAACGTTTTATTGCAATATTTATTTAACCTGGGAGCCTGTATGACATGGTCTCCCAGATTAAATTTTTTATCATTTGGTATACTCTATTACAGAGAGACTTGAGAACGTCCATTATCCTTGGCTCTATAGAGGGCGGAGTCGGCTGACTCCCACCAGGTAGCAAGGGTGGTGTCAGGTTGCCATTGTGCCAAACCTATGCTCACCCCCAATATATCAGAATCGGGTGCTTTAAAACCCAACTTTTTAACAGATTTACAAATTCTATCCATCAAAAATTGCGCATTGGTCAAAGTTGTGTTGGGAAGAATCATGGCAAATTCATCACCACCAATTCTGGCTAAAACATCAGAGTCACGCACACAGTTGGCAAACTCTTTTGATACCCGTTTTAAGACCATATCTCCCTCTCCATGGCCTAACTGGTCATTGATAGCCTTAAAATGGTCCAGATCAAGACAAGCCATTATTAAAGGTTTGCCATAACGGTCAGAAACACTCATCTCCTGCTTAGCTCTCTCCTGAAAAACCCGACGGTTATCAAGACCAGTCAATGCGTCTCTTCGGGCCTGCTCATAAAGATCCTCATAAACCAAAGCACGTTCAATGGTTCCCTGAAGATCATTGAGAATATCCCGTATAGTATCCGACTGCTCTGCCCAGACATCGCCAAACTCCTGGTGAAGCAAGAGAAGATAGTCTTTATTGTCAACCCCTAAAGGAAATATGTGATAATTGATGCCTAAATGCTCAATTGTACCACTTTCCTCTTTAGAAGGACTGTCTAACAGATCCATGGCGACTTCAATAAGCTGCTGCCTATGAGGACCATGACAGGAACAAGCAGTAGACATATTTCGTCGGCTGAAATGCCGAAAAGCCACCAGATTGTGTTTTAGAACTGGTGTCAACCAACGCGAGAATGCCTCTATCATAGAGTCCAGATCTAATGATTCACCCAATTTACGGTGTAAGTCATAAATCCGTTCCAGGCGTAAGGTCTCTACGCGAAACTGTTCAATTTCTGCAATCAAGTCGGTAGGCTTGCTAGCAAAAAGTACAGGATCGACACTGTTTTTCCTTCTACTAGACAAATTGACGTTGATTCCCATTATTACTCCTCCTGACCACTGCTTTGGTCACTCTTTTTATTGTTTTAACAAACTATAAATATTTTTTATTTTAAATCATTAAAGAATTTAAATCGCATGAGTCACATTGCTAAGTTCGTGCCAAAAGGTTGTTTAGAGGGGGATATGTAACAAAAGAGAGGAAAAGTAAGCTGTTTTATAGTTCTTTTTCTTCTATATTACCCACATTATTTTCATTAACCACTTGAAATTCTTGCTTTTGTTAAATATTGCACCGTCATGGGTTTGGCTAGTGAACATTTATATAAAAGGTTCGTTAATTATTTTCTAGTATCGGTATATTTTGCCTCTAACAGGCAATTAATGAATGTTACGATGAGAAGTAGCCATTGTATCTAGACTTCGAAGAAGGCAACAGCACAGACTATACACTCAATAATCAGAGGGACAAATTATCTACTTGATTCAATGGAGATAATTCTTGTTGGCGCGACCACCATTTTAACCTAGATTCGGCAGTTGGCGGTGTGTGCATGGCGTAAGATATTGGTTTATCTGGTGTATCATGGGAAATCGCGGTCACCTTGTTGGTGATAAGACTTTCCCCTGATATGCCAGGTGAATCAATAGCTTGCGTCAGGTGCGTGGCGACAACTGCCGAATTTAGGTTTAACCTTGGTGGGCGGTATTTAACCGATTATATGCTAGGTATTTTTATTAATTATGGTAATTTTTTCTATATATATAAGGAGTTATACATATCATCAAATTTTTAAATTTGTTTTGAACAAACAGATCAAAGGAAATATATCGGAAACAGTAAGTAGCCAAGCAGAATCATTTGTTGATTCCATTATTCTAGATTCGGCAGTTGGCTGCCAAAAGCATGTAGGCCAAGGTTGGTGGAGCAGAATCCAAAATATACACATGGTCCTTGCTCACAGTTCCACAGATGATACGAAGTTCAAACGCATCATCTGTCTGTCTAACAAGCTCTCCGATAAGTTCTCCTACTTTAGCAACCAATACTTAGTATCGGTATTTAGTTACCCAAACAAAATGTTACTCAATGTTGTAAACCGTATGACTGCCATACCTATACTTCATAACTACCTCCATATGATAAAGGATTCTTGTGCTATCACATATGGTAGCAAATTAGTGCTGAAAACTGACCAGCTAAAGCTGGTAGTTTCAACCTTTTGGGTGGAAAAATAAAATTCTGGATCCAACACTTTGTATTACTTCACAAATTCAGGATCTTTAAACCATTTTTTTTGAGTTTCTGTAAAAGAAATCGTCACTGTTTGTTATTTCCTAAATCTCCAAAAATTTCGGCACTTTGGTTAGATTTCTACAGCCATCTTTTTCTACCACCACTACATCTTCCAACCTTACACCTCCCATATCGGGATAATATAGTCCTGGCTCGACAGTAACTACATGGCCAGTTTTTAGGGTTTGGTCTTTCATGCCTATGCGGGGGGATTCGTGGATTTCTAGTCCCAGGCCGTGGCCTGTGCCGTGGAAAAAGCCTCCTTGACGGCCTCCTGCTACTGGTCCGGTGGGGAAACCTTTATTGGTTAGGTGGGTGGTGATTTTTTGGTGGATCTCTTTGCCGGATGCGCCATCTTTAATGTTGGCAAAGCCTATCTCTTGGCCCTGGAGTACTGCCTCCCATGCCTCTTTTACTCTTTTGGGAGCGGTGCCACGACAGACGGTTCTGGTCATATCTCCCCAGTAGCCACTCTGCTCTACCCTGGGAAAGACATCCAATATAATGGGCTGGTTGGCTGGTAGTGGGCCTGTTCCCTCTTCATGGGGGTCTGACCCTTGGCTGCCACCAGATACGATGGTATGGCTGGGTTGTGCCCCTTGCCTTACTAGCTGGGCATTAATTTCGCCCCTTACCAACTCGCTGGTTAGTTTTTGACTGCCAATATAGAGAAAACCATCATCTGCAATGGTTGAGCTACGAATTAGCTCTATACCAGCTATCATGCCTTTGCCTGTTATAGTCAAGGCTGCCTCAATAGCTGCTAT
Source organism: Magnetococcales bacterium (assembly GCA_015232795.1). Lineage (GTDB taxonomy): Bacteria > Pseudomonadota > Magnetococcia > Magnetococcales > JADFYX01. The sequence goes on along the minus strand of JADFYX010000070.1, from coordinate 1,311 downwards.
CTCTTGGGCTGTTTTTATGGACCGTTTAGGCCAGAATTCAGAAGAAATTGGGGTGACTTTAATACCAATACCCCGAAGACTATCAGCTAAAAATAGGGGGAAATCGCTGGGAACTTCAACACTGTCTATATGCAAATTTTGTAGAAAAAAAGCAGCTAACACTCCCTCTTTTAACTCTTTATCAGGGTTGCTTTTTTTATACTGTTCATTTATATCCTGCCAATCGTGAACCTGACTTACTTTGGCACTGCGTCTGGCCCTATCTATCTCCAGAGAGGAGGTGATTAAATGGGTGGTGTTATCACTCTGTTTAACATATAAAAATGGATCTGGAGCAAAAAATTTAGTGGCGTAATATAGATCAGCCGACCCTTCGCTGTTGGCATAAATCAATCTTGCTGTCACGTTGTCTCTATCATCCCCATAATGTGGCCAACCAGTTTTTCAATTCCCAAACCTGCCTCACCAATGCTGACAGCACACATATAAGCAGCAGTTGAAACAATGCGGTTCTCTTCATCTATAACAATGTTATCGGCACTACTTAGCTCATGTTTATTGCCCATTGCTTGAATGGCAGAGGCAGTGTCACTATCGCTGCCAATAGTTAAGGTAACACCACGATTGAATAGTATTTTTGATAAAACAGCAGGAGAGATACAAATTGCCCCTATGGGTTTTTTTGCCTTGTGCATGGCCCTTACCAGATGAATTAAATCTGGATTAACCGTGGCATTAGTACCTTCAAAAGCCAACGTAGAGAGGTTTTTTGCTGCTCCAAATCCACCGGGCATAATAAGGGCATCAAGATCGTCGGGATTGACCTCAGCCAGCTTGGAAATTTTACCACGAGCAATACGGGCTGACTCTACCAGTACATTGCGGCGTTCTGACATCTCTTCATGTGTTATATGATTGATAACATGGTGTTGATCAACATCAGGAGCCATAATGGTAACATCGGCTCCTGCCTGATCTAGAAAAAAAAGGGTTAAGGTAGATTCGTAAATCTCAGCACCATCAAGATATCCGCAACCTGACAATACCACACCAATACGGGCCATAATGAACCTCCTTAGAAGATACAAAAATGGTTGTTTTCTTTTGGGACTTTGCCCCAAAACCCACTGGTAATGGATTTATCCCTTACCAGTCCCATCCCCTCTACTTTTTTACATGTTTGCGTTGGGTAGGCCAAAAAAGTTCGCAAACTTTTTGCCGGTTTTAATTCTTACAGCTTGAAAATATTTATCGGTATAGCCATGGTCAAAACCGCGTTTCGCCGCAAGTACAATTAAAAAAAAAAAAAAA
>JADFYX010000006.1 GCA_015232795.1 Magnetococcales bacterium | reverse complement strand
TACATAGTTGGTCTGCTTTATCTAAGCGACCATCATTAAAATGTTCCAGTGCCTGTTGATATGCAGCAGCAATAGTGAGTTTGGATTCTTCATCATTGCCAGCCTTGGATGGTATATTATTATCCATTAATAAAATTCACAATTGTAATAATTATCTGTTTTTAGCTTGGAAGCTTGGCATCATTGTGCCATAAACCACTATCATGTCAATCTAACTCGTTGTGATTGTTTTTAGATTATTGAGTAAGAAAATTAAATTATGAGTGAAGATAAATTTGCCAAAGAGAGTGGGCAGACACAACTAACAATTGATGAAGCATTTGCCCAAGCTATTGAGCATTTTAATGCTGAACGCTACACCGATGCCGATAGCTTTGCCACTGCAATTATCAATGTTGTACCTGATCATATTGATGCCATTAATATGCAGGGTGTTGTCGCACAAAAATTAAATCGTCACGATATTGCAGTGGAGAGGTTTGGGCGTGCACTGGATATTGATAATAGCAGAGCTATGTTGCACTATAATTTGGCTATATCTCTTTACTATACAGGGCAGCAAGAGCGATCTGTAAAAGCCGTGCAAACTGCTATAAAGATAGTGCCAGACAATAGTCAATTCAGAAACTTTCTGAACAATGTTTTAAAAAATCCAACTCCCAAAAAAATCAATAATGATCTAGCTAATGAGGCAGCTAGGGTATTGCAGTTGGGAATATCCGCTCACAGCACTGGAGATATAGTTACAGCCGTTGATTGTTATAACAGGGTTCTTGCTATCGACCCTATGAATACCGCAGCCATATGTAATTTAGGTGCTGTCCTTCAGCAGCAAGGTAAACATGGCGAGGCAGTTGAAATATTTAATAAAGCAATAAAAATCAAACCAGATTTAATAGAAGCTCACAGTAATTTAGGCAATACATTGCTTGAATTGGGTAGGGTGGATGAAGGGATTGACTGTTACCTACAAGCTATATCTATAGATCCGAGCTTTGCCTCTGCCCACAACAATCTTGGTAAGGTATGGCTAGAGCAGGGGAGGTTGGATGATGCAGTTTTATGTTATCAAACAGCAATTAAATATAAACCAGATATGGCTGAGGCTCACCATAATCTGGGGGTTGTTTTTAATAAACAGGGGTTGCTAGATAAAGCAATTTGCAGCTTGCAAAAAGCTATTGCAATTAAACCAGACTATGCTGAGGCCTTGTGTAATTTAGGGCAGGTTTTCCAAGAGCAAAGTAAATATTCTCAGGCTGTTGCCAGTTATAAGAAAGCGTTAACCATTAAACCAGACTTTACCATGGCTCACAGCAATATGATTTTTTGTATAGATCTGATTCCAGATATATCTACAGATCTATTTAAAACCGAGCGTGAGCAGTGGAACAGGAAGCATGCCGAACCTTTGCGAAAATACTGGCCTATTTTTAAAAATGTAATTGATAGCAAAAGAGTGCTGCGAGTTGGCTATGTAAATGCTGATTTTAAACACCATTCAGCATCACATATTTTTGGTCCTGTTTTGTTAAACCACGATAAAAATAATTTTCAAATTTTTTGTTATGCTGGCAACACTGTAGAAGATGATATGACCCAGCAATTCAAAGATATAGCAACAGAGTGGGTATCAACTTACAAAATGGATGATGCTACTTTAGCAGCAAAAATCAACAGTGATAAAATTGATATTTTAGTTGATACTGCAGGTCACACAAGAGGCAATCGCCTTATGGTGTTTGCCAGAAAACCGGCCCCGATTCAAATAACAGCCTGGGGTTATCCCCATGGAACCGCAATGGCTGCAATGGATTATCTCTTTGCCGATCCGATTTTTATTCCAACCTCCCAGCGTAATAAATATACTGAGGAGATAGTCGACCTCTCTTGCGTCATCCATTTAAATCCCTACACAACTTATCCCGATGTTAGCCCGCCACCTGTATTAAAAAACGGTTATATCACCTTTGGTGGGTTTAACCGCTTGGAAAAATATAGCAATGAGCTCTATCTGTTGTGGGTCGAACTTTTACAACGGCTACCCCATGCAAAACTATTAATGAAAACCCTGAAACTAGAATCCACAGAGCGCAAAAAAGAGATTGAGAGTTTTTTTGTTGCTAATGGAATTGAAAAAGATCGTCTTATTTTAATAGGCAGAACAACCCACCAAGAGCATCTGCAAATGCACGGCATGGTAGACATAATGCTGGACCCCTTTCCCCATAACGGCGGCATGACAACCTTAGAGTCGGTAAGGATGGGAGTTCCCGTATTAACCTGTGAAAAAATAACTCGCTGTCCCACCAGTGCATCTATTTTACATATAATGGGTATGGATGAGTGGCGAGCGGAATATAAAGCAGATTTTCTTGCAAAGGCTGTGGATTATGCTTCAGACATAAACAAATTAAAAACCCTGCGTACGCAAATGCGTAGCCGTTTTGATAAGTCTGTTTTGGGAAATGGCAAACTCTATACCCGCGAGATTGAGGCTGTCTATCGTAAGTTGTGGAAAAGATGGTGTGAAAAAAATAGATGAGATAACGGCAATCCAAACCTAACAATGCTCCACAAGTTATTTATAACTGCTCTTCTCAACCGCATATGCAAAAAATTTTTCAAACTCTCTTACCGTATCTCTGTTTTCCATAATGATGTGGGAGTTTGCTTTTATTTTGTTGACGATCTCACTGCGCCATAATGGGTCACTAACCAAACGGTGGGCTAAGTATATATACTCTTTTGGAGTTTGTGCTACCAGATCCATAACCCCCATAAGTTTATAACAGGCCAGTGTGATTCTGCCACGCATGAAAGATCCTGGAAGTGTAATAACAGGAGCACCCAATGCCAGGGCTTCGGATGTTGTTTTACCACCTGAAAAATGGAATGTATCAAGAACAACATCTGCTACTCCAAAAAGAGCTGTAAATTTCTCCTCGTGCATTCTGGGTAAAAAGATTATTTGCTCGCTGTTATTTACCGAAAGCTTACTCCACCGCTCTTTAAGCAATGTTGTTAAGTTGCTATTCGCCCCCTCAATTAGCACCAACCAACCAGTTGGGTCTAGGTGTAGTATCTCCATTATGGTTGCATCAAAATCAGGATGGATTTTAAATAGAGATTGGGGGCACAGATATATATTTCCAGTCAAAGGCAATCCATAATCTATACGACTAGCTTTTTTGGCTAGAGGTTTAGCTCTTAAATAATAACAAGGCAGCCCCTCCATTAAATACAACTGTTCTGTATAGTGCTCTTTTGCCTCTGCTGGCTCTAGACTTTGTGACGAAATAAAATAGTCAATATTGGGAATACCCGTCGTAACCGGGTGTCCAAGCGTAGTGCATTGTACCGGAGCCAACCTATAAAAAGCCATAAAGTAAGTGAAAGAACACATACCAATATCTGGATAATAGAGTACAGCGATATTTTGTGCAGCGATTATCTCTCTGGCCTCCTGAAGATCCTTATTTATATGGATTACATTATCAGCAGCCAAATCTATTCTCTGGGAAAAATCATCATGCTTACCTTTGGGACGAAATATTATCACCTCAAACTTATCTCTATTGAGATGTTCTATAATGCCTAAATTTAGGCTACCGATAGTATGGTTATAAAGATGGGTTGAGAGGATGCCAATTTTTAGTTTTGCGTGAGGTTTTTGTGGGGATGGGTTAAAATTTGCTGACCAGTTTAACATGGGGTAGGTGTGCAGGTATAAACCAGCAAGTTGCTTTTGTATTATTATGTCATTAAGTGCATGGTAAGCTGTATAAAAATTGCTAGTTCCTACCGTTAAATATGGGTCGCTTGCGTTGCTGTTTTGCTTTTTTAACCTTGTTATCTCTTGTAACAATTTTTCCCGAAAATTTAAAATAGCACTTTCAGAAGGTTGAATAGGAGTTTGGGTCAAGGCTAATGTTATCTCCAGGCCAACATTGCCTTTAATGGTTAGGGCTTTTTGATAGGTAGCAACGGCAGCATCAATCTGTCCTTGCTCCTTGAATATAAAGCCAAGAAAGTAGTAGGGGAAAATATAGTCTGGTTTAATGGCAATTGCTTTTTGAAAATTTAAAATTGCCTCTGTATAATTTCCCGCATCATTAAATATTAAACCCAAGCTATTGTACGCTTCACAATAGTTGAGATTAATGGTAATTGCTTTTTTAAAGTAGGTAATAGCAGAATCAATTTTGCCAAGCCCTTTTGCAGCATTACCAAGATTAAAAAAAGCCTGAGCCAAATCGGGTTTTAATGCAATTGCGGTTTGTAAGCTGGCAACTGCCTCATTAAGCCTGTTTTGCTCTATCAATGCATAGCCTAGGTTGCAGTGGGCTTCGGCAAAATCGGGTTTCATTGCCACGGTTTTTTGTAATACTGCAACCCCTTCGGTAACTCTTTTTAGCTCTTTTAGGGAAATGCCAAGGTTGCAATATGCCTCTACATAATCAGGTTTAATTGCTATGGCCTTTTGATAGCTTGCCACTGCTAATTCAATCTTGCCTTGCTCTCTTAGGGTGTTTCCAATATCGAAATGAGCTGCTGCAAATGTGGGATTAACGGCAATGGCTTTGTGCCAATTGCTATAAGCTTCGTCAAACCTGCCTAAATCTTTAAAAGCAGTTGCCAAGCTACTGTACACCTCGGCAACGTCACTTTTGATCTCAATTATTTTTTGGTAACTGCTAATAGCATCGTCAAACTTGTTTTGATAGTGTAAAGCCAGCCCCAGGTGAAAAATGAAAGTTATGTTTTTGGGTTGGATTGCAATACACTTCTTATACTTTGCAATGGCACCATCCAAGTGACCAGCCTTATGCAATGCAACCCCCTGTTGAAAAATATCTTGGGCGGGGTCCAGTGAGTTTTTTTCAGCAGAAATATCCAATTTTCCTCATGCTTCTTATTCACAACAACTTTATTAAAACACTATTCTGGGCAAAATTGTTTCACCTTGTAAAGCATTTTATCTGCTTTGCAAGCATAATTTCAAGATAGCCTACCATGCAATAATTAATCAAAATACTTATTGCTAACCTTGTTGATGATAAGACTTTCCCCTGATATGCTAGGTGAATCAATAGCTTGCGTCAGGTGCGAGGCTACAGCTTCCGAATCTAGGTTTATATGAGGTGTGATGATAGAGCGTAATAAAAAACGATACCCTTTGCAGGTTGAGTGTGTTTGGAAATCTTCGGCACAACTGGGGGAGGGGCCGGTTTGGTCCCATAAGCAAAGGCTGCTTTTTTGGCTTGATATCAAAAGCAAACAGGTTTTTCGCTTCCATGTTGATACAGGTAAACAAAATTGCCAGAATGTGGAGTCGTTAATTAGTTGCCTTGCTCTGCGCCGAACTGGGGGGCTGATTGCAGCTACTCCCCAAGGTGTCGGGGTTTTAAATTGGTCTAAAGGTACGGTTACCATTAAAAGTAAATATTCTGAAGAGCCGGCAGGAAATCGTCCCAATGACGGTAAATGCGACTCTATGGGGCGTTTTTGGATTGGTAGTATGGACAATGATGAAAGTAAAGCAACTGGCAAATTATATCGCATCTTTGGAGATGGCAGGGTTGTTGCGGTTTTGGATGGTGTTGTAATCTGTAACGGGATTGGTTGGAGCCCCGATAATCTGACTTTTTATTTTACTGACTCTGTCAATCGTAAAATAATGGCATTTGACCATGAGCCAGAAAGCGGTTTTTTACAAAACCGTAGGGTTTTTGCGCAGATTAAAAAAGAGCATGGCTATCCTGATGGTCTTGCAGTGGATATTGAAGGCGGGGTCTGGAGTGCCCATTGGGATGGCTGGCGTGTTACACGTTATACACCTGATGGTGCTGTTGACCGTATCATTGAGATGCCCGTTCCCAGACCTACAAGCTGTGCTTTTGGGGGCAGTGATTTGCTGGATCTGTATATTACATCTGCTAGCATAGGTTTAAATAAACAGCAGTTGGCCCAAGCCCCTCTATCTGGTTCTCTGTTTCGCCATAGACCCGGCATAGTTGGTCTGGAGGTTGGTGAATATAGTGGATAATTTATGTGGATTCTTAGGTATTGTCGGCACCGGCACCATGGGGCAGGAGCTAGCTTTGAATGTATCTGGGCGGGGATGCAAGGTTATTGTTTTTGATCAAAACCAAAAGCAGAGGCAAAATCTCAAAGATTTAGGTTTAAATAGCGTCTCTTCTTTAGCAAATTTGGTTGCAGCACTCCCCAGACCCCGTGTGGTTTTAATCATGGTTCCAGCAGGTAGTGCAGTAGATAGTGTGGTGGAAGAGCTGTTCACTCTTTTGCAGGATGGGGATGCTGTAGTGGATGGGGGTAATTCATACTTTAAAGATACCCAAAGACGTGCTGCCAAAGCTCATGATCTGTCGATATACTATTATGGAGCAGGGATATCTGGAGGAAAAGAGGGGGCACGAACAGGGCCAGCAGTGATGCTTGGAGGGCCAGAAGAGGGGCTGCCATTGGTTATGCCTATCTTGTCTGGTTTGGCAGCAGTAAGAGAGAAACGCTTAGGGTTTCTCTATTGTGGCAATGACGGTGTAGGTCACTTTGTAAAGATGGTCCACAATGCAGTTGAATATGCCATAATGCAATTGCAGGCCGAGATATATCTTATTATGCGGGATCTTGAACTTATGAAGGCAGAAGAGATAGCTGCCAGCTTTGCGACTCTCAACAGTGGTCGGTTGCGCTCTAGCCTTATGAGCATGAATGTTGCGATATTAAAATATCAAGATGATCGACAAGAAGGTCTGCTATTGGATGTTGTCTTGGATAGAGCAAAACAGAGCGGAACCGGGCGTTGGGCAGCAAATAGTGCTCTTGAGCTTGGTGTGCCAGCACCAACCCTTCTTGCAGCAGTGGATGCCAGATCACTTTCAATGCAAGGTGAATTGCGAAAAAGCCTCCATTTACAATACTCAAATATCAGTAACCCCAAAATTGCAAAACCCAACCTTGATATCAGTGATTTTGAAGCTACGCTTTTTGCCGGGATAATTTGTGCTTTTGCTGAAGGTTTTTCACTGCTTGAAGCTGGTAGTCAACGCTATGACTGGACATCACACTTCTCTTTTTCAGCTATATGTGATGTCTGGAACAGTGGCAGTATTTTGGAGGCTGATATCATGAATATCATAGGCCCAGTTTGGGGACGAGTTAAAAAAGGAGCATCTCTTTTAGAAGATGACCAATTAGCTGTAACCACTATGAAAACCCTACCACATGCACGAAAAACTGTAACTGCGGCCATATCAGCAGGTATACCCATACCGGCTTTGAGTGCCTCACTAGCCTATTTTGATGGTATACGTAAGGCAAACTCAGGGGCAAACCTTATCCAAGCCCAGAGAGACTGTTTTGGTGCGCACACTTACCAACGTACGGATAGAGAAGGGCAGTTCCATAGCCAATGGCAGGAGTCATAAATTTATGGTAGTTGTGATTATGGGGGTAAGTGGTTCTGGTAAATCTACTTTAGGAGAGTTGTTGGCCCATGAATTGGGAGGTAGATTTTTTGAGGCAGACAACTATCACCCAGCCGACAATATCAATAAGATGATGGCTGGTGTGCCGCTAGAAGATGAAGATCGTGCTCCCTGGTTAAAAAAATTGGCAGATAATATTACAAAATGGAGCAGACAAGAGGGGGTGGTTATTCTGGCATGTTCCGCATTAAAGCGTGCTTATAGGGTGCGACTTAGGGGTAAAAATGGTGCTCAAGTCTGTTTTATCTATCTTCATGGTGAGCGGGAGCTAATTCAGCAAAGGTTGGCTAAACGCAAATCCCACTTTATGCCAGCATCACTTCTGGATAGCCAATTTTCAACACTGGAAGAACCAGCAGACGCGTTATATATTTCCGCCTTGCTGCCACAAAAAGAGCAGTTACGTAAGTTGCTACTGTTCTTAAAAAAATGTGACTCCCCTCCAGATAGTTCCGTTTAAATTAACTTCAGGAACAATATTAAATAAACAGAGTCTTATATTGTAGAGGAGGAGAAATATTTTTATATTAGGAGGGTATTATGAACGTTAATCATCCCCAACCTGGAAGTTTCTTTTCTGGTTTTCATTTTCCAACATGGAAGCAAAGTTTTAACGTGCTAAAAATAGTTGAGCATGATGTTGAAATTACCATGGAGTTGGTAGTTACTGTTTTGTTGTTGGCGATACTGTTTATGACTGTAGTGCCAGTAGTGTTCGGATATTTTCTGACCCTGTTAATTGGTTAATAGCATCAGATAATTAATGGTAATTAAATCTGGATTCGGCAATTGTTGCCACCCACGCATGGCCAACTGCCGAATTTGGGTTAAGGGTTTTAAAACATTGCAGATAAACTAGAATTTGAGTTACAAAAGAGAGTGGGGAAAAAAGGCCGTTGTTGTTTAGTGGTCTTGCTTGTTTTGGTCAACTAAGTGCTATTTTAAACTCTCTTTTTAAGTTTATTTTAAAAACAGGAATTATTGCCATTTATGTACTATAGCTCAAATATATTCCTGTTCCAGTTTCTTCCAATTGTACTAATCGCTTGTTATGTCATACAGAAATGGGTAGGGCTGCGAGCTTCCATGTTTTTTCTTGTGGCAGCCTCCCTTTATTTTTATGGAGCATGGAACGAAAAGCTCTTATCACTTCTCATTGGTTCAATTGCCTTTAACCTGATAGTTGTCCAGTTGATGCATGCAAAAATTACCCATAACAAACCTGTGTCAGGTATGTTATGGCTGGGTATAAGCTTTAATTTAATTCTGCTAGGGGTGTTTAAATATACTATTTTTGCTTTTGAAAATATCAACATGCTGTTTGGGGCCAACCTTCAGATACCGGATATTGTTCTGCCCATTGGTATCTCATTTTTTACATTTCAGCAGATTGCCTTTTTGGTGGATTTCGCAAAAGGCAAAGAGAAAATGCCTGATATTGTCTCCTATACTCTGTTTGTAACTTTCTTTCCCCAACTAATCGCTGGCCCCATTGTTCATCATAAAGAGATTATACCGCAGTTTTCCCGATTTTTTATGCAACAAAACAGAGGACAACTCCTTAACAATCTGTTTTTAGGCAGCAATATATTTATCATCGGCCTGTTTAAAAAGACGGTTTTAGCAGCACAAGTGGGAATGTATTCCAATGAGGCGTTTAGATTTGCTGAATCTTTAAAGGCAATGCACTCTATCGATGCTTGGGGTGGGTTGTTGGCTTTTACATTTGAGATATATTTTGACTTTTCCGGCTACTCAGATATGGCAATTGGTCTCGGCCTTATGTTGGGAATACGCCTGCCAATTAACTTTAACTCCCCCTATAAGGCCACAAGTATAACAGATTTTTGGAAGCGTTGGCACATTACCTTGTCTCGCTTTCTTCGGGATTACCTCTATATTCCCCTTGGGGGCAACCGCAAAGGGGCAACTCGCACTAGCATAAATTTGATGCTTACCATGCTTATAGGTGGATTGTGGCACGGTGCAGGTTGGAATTTTATCATCTGGGGAGGTCTGCATGGTCTCTATCTGTTAATAAATCATCATTGGGAAAAGCTACTACCGCAAAACTCAACTATTACTACTGCCCTTGGCAGCCTGTTACGTTCTACCTTGGTGAGTAGAACTCTCACATTTTTAGCAGTAGTTATTGCTTGGGGCTTTTTTAGGGCTGAGACCCTGCCGGGGGCTATGAATCTAATCTCCAGTATGTTCGGCATTAATCAGGGTGTTGTTGGTGGCGGTATCTCCTTTGGTTGGGGTTATTGGCTTTTTTGCTCCTTACTTGTGGCTTTTGTTTGGCTAACTCCTAACACCCAGGAGATTTTTAGCTATACCGAATATGGTAAGCCACAATCAATGTCTCAGGAAGTTGCCCTACCGTTTACCTATCTTCGGCAACCAGCTATGTTTACAGCCTATTTTTTATTATTGACCGTAGTTAGCGTCTATTTTGCTAGTGATTATAATGCGTTCATCTACTTCCAGTTTTAATAATATTTTTTTGGGTATAACTCCCTATCAGCAACGGCTGCATCTGTGGTTGCTGCTTTTTGTAACTCTATTTGCTGGATTGATGAATTTTATTTTTCATGGCTATCCCAGGCATAAAGGGAACTTCGAGTTTGTCTCAGAGGCGGTATACAAAGAGTTTAGGGCAGAGGTGGAAAATGCTGATTTGCTTCCAGCATATACCTCTCGTACGGGACATTTAGACCACAGTTATTATTTTCTTGGCCTCCCTGAGATGCTGCCTAATCTAAAGGGAGCAAAAATGCTGTTTATTGGTAACAGTCGAATACAGTTTGGCATCAACGATACCCTGCTTAAACCCCACCTTGATGCCATGGGCATCCCTTTTCATATGCTTGCCTTCGGTCATGGTGAAAAGAGTGAATTTGCCATGCAGCTAATAGAAAAATTTAATTTGCAACCGGAGATAATCGTAATTAACGCCAATCCCGGTTATTTTAATCCATATCTTACAGAGCGTGCCGAAAAAGTAATAGAAGAAGATGATAGTTGGTACAACCGCCAATCTTTGTGGTTAACGCTGTTTGTTGCTGCCTTACATGAAATAAATCGCTTTATGCCAGCAAATAAAAAGATGATTCCTAAATACTGGATGTCCCGCTCTAAAGTTACCGGAAGTTGGCAGTTTACCGAGAGTTTTCACACAAATCTAAAAAATATTGAATTTAAGCCTAAATCTAAATGTGAACCTCTAGGTGAAACCCAGATACAAAATATCCTCCAGTTTCGCAAGCGGTTGTTAAAGTTAAATCCCACAATAAAGATAATCAGCCTACAGGTGCCTTTTCCTGGCAGTTGCTCAGAGAGACCCAATCAGGTAGCAAAATTATTGGGGGGGCAAGCTTTTTATTACCACCCAGATGCGAGCAAGCCAATGGCAACTATAGACGAAAGCCACCTGACCAAAAAAAACCAGAACCGTTACACCAAAGCGTTGGCTGCATATTTAGAAAAAAACATTGTTATCTCAACTACTGTAAAACCGCACTGAGCATGTCCTCTTAATTTATTGATAACTAAGATGATAAGATAACTGTACGAGTAGCCAGCTCTTTTAAAAAGGTTTGATCATGGGAGATTATTACCATGGATTGGGGCAGCTCTTTTAAAACCCCAACCAGCTTGTCAAAAGCTTTTTGGTCGAGGCCAGCAGTTGGTTCGTCCAATAACAGGACCTCTGGCTCCATAGCTAATACAGATGCAAGAGCTATTAGCTGTTTTTCCCCACCAGAGAGTTTGTGGGCAACACGATCCTCAAAACCTAACAGTCCAACCAGTTTAAGAGCTTCATGGGCTTTTATATCGGCCTGGGTTTTGCTCAAACCCTTGTTTAGAGGGCCAAACCTGACATCCTCAATAACTGTGGGTGAAAAAAGTTGATCATCGGCATCTTGAAAAAGCAGACCAGCACGTTCCCGTACTTCATAAAAATCTTTTTGGCTTTTGCGTTCTCTACCAAATGCCTCTATTACCCCTTTATCAGGAAGTAAAAGACCCACTATCAGATGTAAAATTGTACTTTTTCCTGAGCCGTTGGGACCAGTGAGAGCCACCCGCTCTCTATCTAAAATCTCAAAGTTTAAACCTGACAGTACGGGATTGTCTGGGTGATAGGAGAAAGAGACATCTTTAAGTTTAATCAGCCCCATTGCCAAACCAAAATTGTCAAACCAAACAGAGAAAACCACAACATAAACAGGCCATCAGCAATGGTCAAGCCTGTCTCTGTTTTTGTTGCGGGAAAACTACCGTGAAAGCCACGACATTTCATGGCTGCCAATACCCGATCAGCCCTGTCTAGGCTACGTATAAGTAGCATTCCTGTCAAATAACCGTAACTGCGCCAGGTGTGCAGGTTACTCTGGGGGCGAAATGCCCTTGCTTTCATGGCTCTGCGCAGACGCTGGAACTCTCTCTTGAGTGTCTCTATGTAGCGGATGGTAAAAAGTAATAACTGGACAATTTTTTCACTACATCCTAGCTCTCCTAAACTACGGGCGATATCAGAGGGGTTCATACTTGCCACCAACGCCAAAAAACTTAACATAATGGCGTTGGCGGTAAGGATGATCTGGGCAGAGTGTCGTCCTCCCTCCTGTGATGCTTCCATTCCAGCAAAAATAAACCAATGGGTTCCAGGGGTGGAAAAGGGAAGGGTTACCAGAAGAATCATGATAAAGCCATCCATAACCAGGAGTTTTTTTATTGTGCCAATTACTGGCAAACGGGCAAACCAAGCCAACATTGTAGCAAAAAACAGTAAGCTTGTTAAGATATCCAGCCTAGAGCATGCGATAGTAAGCAAGGCAAATATTAAAGAGCAAAGCAAGCGAACTCTTGGAGCAACTGCACTCATACTGTGCTCTTTTGGGGTTGTGGTATGGGGTTAAACAGTTCAGGTTTTACTCTGCTCATAAGGGCTATGGCAGATCCACTCACAAATGCTTCCATTCCTACGAGGGGAAGGTGGCTTAAAAGTACAACTTTAGCAGCAGGTAAAAAGGCATCACTGCTGTATCCCAATGCCAGAGCAGCTAATACTCCGGTAGAAGCAATAGCTAAACCTCCCCCAAAAGCTCCCCACAAAAATGGACGCTGGCTATTTGTAAGTTTAGAAATAAAGAGATAATGCACAGCTACAGCAGGTAGTGCCATTAGGCTTAGGTTAACCCCAAGGGACAACAACCCCCCGAAACCCAGAAAAATAGCATCCAACAAAAGCCCTACTAAAAAAACAGGAAAAGCAGCCCATCCCAGTAATAGCCCAATTATGCCGTTGAGGACCATATGTACACTAGAGGGGCCAATGGGAATATGAATAAGGGTGATTAAAAATGAAGCGGCACTCAACATGGCTACACGTGGTATCTGCTCCGCTGTCACCTGTTTTAGACCTAGAGTGATTCCACCAACAGCAGCCAAACCCCCAAGGGCAAGAACTGGTACTGATAAAACGCCATCGACAACATGCATAACTATTACCTCTTTTGCGCGAGAGTGATGTATGCCGAGATATTGCGCAAGAGGAAATCAAGCCGGAAAAGAAGGTTGCAAAAAGAGGCGCAACCCCGGTGAACCTCTCGTGCGAAGGCTCGACGGAACCAGACCAATTGGTTTCGGACTTTGGGTAATCAACATGGTGTAAAGATCTACCACATCAACCTTCCCCATCACCGCTGCGCGACAGTCCCGGATTCCCACCGGGTTCCCATATTTGGTCAGGAATGTTCAACATACTAATATGCAATGCTCTGTTTTGTCTACATCTGCTCCCAGCAAGGGCCAAAATACTGAGGAAGTTTTCTGTACCTGATTGGTATTGCTCTAAATCACTGTAATGTTTCTACTACACAATTATATGTTCGATTCGGTCAAGATACTATGCAAGATGACCTTGAGTCTTATAGTAAAGATTTTATAGTTATTGCTGGTAAGTGGCGGCTGTTAAAGTTTTTTATGTAGATGTGAGAAACCAAAATAATAAATCGAATAAATGTTAAAAAACAGAAATGTTTAACTGAAGTTACGGAATCGCTATCTCTATTGAGGCTGGTATTGATACTAAAGTAGAGGTTTATGAAGAAATTTTGAACCGTGTAGCCGTTAAGCCGAAACCATAGGCCAAAATATTTGATTGGTTGTTCATCTTTGACTAGGTTTATTAGTGTTTAAAACTATTTCAACCTAAGGAGGTCATATTCGGCCAGATAAGTGATAACGTGGTGGAGTTTGTTTCTCAACATACAGGCTCTTAAAATCTGCTATTGACATTGCAACCATTATGGTTGCAAAATAGAGGCGTGGAAAAAAAGAAACCAACCTATGATCTGAACGCTTTTAAAACCGCTTTTTCATCGGTTGGAAAGCTCAACGTAACTGGTTCAGCGTTAAGAACGGCATTTTCATTGGGGTTTGGCCGTAATGAAATTGTGAATACCATTCAAAAGATGGATAGACGGCACTTTCAAAAGTCCCTGACATCCAATGCCAACCACCGTGTATAGGCAGGATGTTTACCATGTCCCGATTGCAGGAATGGTTCTTTATGTGAAATATACGGCTGATGTTGTGACAGAGTTCAGGTTGTTGTCATTCAAGGAGAAATGATAATGGATATTCCAAGTTGCCCGGAGTGCGAAAAGCAGATGGAGCGGCAGACCCGTTCCACCGAGTTGCGATATGAAAAATTTACTGCAACGATAGAGCTTCCCGGCTGGTACTGTGCTTGTGGTGAGTCTCTGCATGATGGGCGTGATATGACGGTTTCTGATCGGGCATTGAATATTTTAAAGGCTCGTGCCAATGACCTTCTGGAGCCTGAGTATATTACCCAGATTAGAAAACGGTTGAAACTCTCTCAGCGAAAAGCCGGGGAAATCTTGGGGGGAGGTCCGAACGCTTTTCATAAGTATGAAAAAGGTGATGTTCTTGTCAGCAAAGCTGTCTCCAACCTGTTACGGGTGCTGAACGAAAACCCTAAAATGTTGAGTGTGATTTTGCCACATTAAACATAGGTTTAAAGATATACTGACCAATAAGCTCTGTTTTCAATGGTAGGAAAAAAACTTTCTGCTGGAGCATTATCCCTGCAATCCCTTAGACGACTTGTTATAGGGAGGGGTTATTATCCCTCAAATTTGAAGTCCAGAAAATTATAGCTCCATCACATAGTGGTAGTAGCTTTTTCATATCTCCTGAATCACCAACCCATCCCTAAGCTTTGGTTCAAACCATGTTGATTTTGGTGGCATAACTTGGCCTGCGTCGGCTACTGACATTAGTTCGGCCAGGGCGGTTGGGTACATGGAGAAGGCTACTACCATCTCTTTGGAATCTACTCGGTCTACCAGACCTTGCAGACCTCGTATTCCCCCTACAAAATCTATTCTTGGGTCGCGTCTGGGATCTTTAATTCCTAGGATTGGTTCTAATAGATATTGATTAAGCAAGCTTACATCCAGGCGGGTTACTGGGTTGCTTTGGTCAATTTTGTCTGCTTCCAGTTTTAGTTGATACCATTTACCTTCAAAATACATCCCAAAACTGTTGGGTTGGGTCGGTTTAAATGGAGTGGGGGATGGGGTTATGGTGAACTGCTGGGCTATTGCAGTTAAAAATTCCTCGTTACTCAGGCCGTTTAAGTCTTGAACTACCCGGTTATAATCTAGGATATGCATCTGGTTATCGGGAAAAATTACACTTAAAAAACGGTCAGCACTGCTCTCACCGTTTTGGGTAGTTTCCTGTTTTTGCCTTAGTGCTGCCACCCGTGCTGCTGCAGCAGATCTATGGTGACCGTCTGCTATATAGAGACAGGGAAGTGCCTCAAAAGCTTCAACCAGACTGTTAATTGTTGCCTCGTCTGAAACCACCCATAGAGTATGTTTAATACCATCATCCGCAGTAAAATCATAAACCGGGGTTTGTGTGGTTACAAAGTTGGCTGCTATATCGTCTATGGTGGTAGTGTGGCGATAGGTTAAAAATACCGGGCCACTGTGGGCTCCTAACGCTTCTGAAATTCTGGTTCTATCATCCTCTTTGGTAGGGCGGGTATATTCATGTTTTTTAATGCGGTTTTCGTTGTAGGCTTTAACAGAGGCAGCAGCTACCAAACCTAGTTGCTCTCTGCCATCCATAACCAACCGATAAAAATATAGGTATGGAGCCGGGTCTTGTTTAAGTAATCCCCGTTGTTGCATGCTTATATACCGCTTTTTTGCTGTCTCATAGACTAGATCGTCATAAGGGGAGACATCATCGGCAAGGTCGATCTCGGCTTTGGAAACATGCAAAAATGAGTCTGGACTGTTTTTTGCCAACTCTTTGGCTTCTTGCCGATTTAGAACATCATATGGAGGTGCTGAAATTTGTTCTACAAGTTGGGTATTTGGTCGCCATCCTGGAAAAGGTTGAATCAATTTCACGATTTGTAATCTCCTTTTTGAGCCAAAATAGTCTGGAGATTTTCCTCCATAGAGGCCAAAGCTTCGTTGAGTAATGTATGGCTCTCTTGAGCCGAAACAGTTGTGTTGGATCTGCCTAACTGTTCCAACTCGTAGGCTAGATCATAAACTATACTATCGCCAAAGGCTCCTGCTGCTCCTTTAAGACTATGGGCAGCCTCAAGTAGCTCTGTTGTATCATTAGTTTCAATGGCCGTTTTTATGCGTTCCATCTGCTTTGGAGCATCTGTAAAAAACAGATCAGTTATCTCTTGAATAAGAGACCAATCGTTATCAACAGTTTTTAGCAAGCTAGTAACGTCCAGCCTCACTAGTTGTTCTTTAGTCTCTTTCTTAGCTTTATTCATCTTATTTCCATTGGGAGTAATACCTAAAACTCGGATTATCTCTTGATTCAAGATTTTACTGCGAACCGGCTTGCTGTGGTAGCCATCAATACCCGCTGCAAGAATACGTTTTTTATCTTCTTTTCCTACCAAAGCGGTAACTGCGATAATGGGTATTTTTTTCTCTTTTAAACTTTTTTGGTGTTTACGAATGGCTTTTGTTGCCTCAATACCGTCGAGTATTGGCATACCGATATCCATTATTATCAAGTCATATTGACCCTCTATAAATTTTTCTAGAGCTTCTTGACCATTAGCAGTTATATCTACTGTATGGTTGTTCTGAGTCAAAAGGCGACTCATTAATTTTTGTGTAAAAGGGTTGTCTTCCGCTAATAGAACTTGTAGAGAAGGAATAATCTCTTCTTCAGGGGATAAGTTGAAGCCATTTTTTTTTGTTAAAGTATTTTTGCCGTTCTCATCCTTAAGATTAGCACTCAAACCTTGAGCAGCCAAACGAATGCGACTCAGGTGGTCTCTCTGTTGACGGGTAAGAGTACTGTCTAACAAAAATTCTGCATGGTCGAGAATTTCTTCGGCAAGTTTTACATTCTTGTTAGATGTATCCTGTTTTGCACCATCATCTGTCATACCAAAAAATCCTCAAAACTCCGCAACAAAATTTTCAATTTTATCAAAAGCACTATTAAGAGCATCCATAGTCTCTTGTGCTGTTTCCCAATCATTTTTTTCCACTGCTTGTTCTGCTTTTCTTGCCAGTTGTGCCATGTTGGCAGCCCCCAAGTTGGTGCAGGCTTCTCTTAGTTCAATAGCTGCTTGGGTAAGCTCTTCTGCGTGTTGGTTTTGGCTTGCTTCCCATAATCTTCCCAATAGCTCTTCAGAGGAAGGGATAAAATGTTGCAGCAGTTCTCGAATCATTCCATCATCGTTACCAAAAAGCTGGCGCAGTTGGTTAATGTCGATGGGAGCCTGTTCACCATAGCCTTTTGGAATCCAGTAACGCAATTTTTTCAGAAGGTTTTCGGGATCAACAGGTTTGCTAAGATAGTCATCCATACCTGCATTAAGGCATTTTTCCCGGTCCCCCTTCATAGCGTTTGCAGTCATGGCAATTATAGGGGTATGTCGTGAGGTCAGTTTCTCTAGGTTACGAATAGCATTGGTAGCTTCAAAGCCATCCATAACAGGCATTTGGCAATCCATTAAAATAAGAGCATAAGGAACCTGTTCTATAGCCACAACCGCCTCTTTACCGTTGAGAACAGTATGGGCAGCATATCCCAGTTTTTTAAGTTGCAGTAAGGTTACTTTTTGATTGATTAAATTATCTTCAACAAGCAACAACAGTTTACCATCTTCCATGGCATCGAAAGAGTCGGGATCTGTTGTTTTGGGGGTATCGATCTCTTTGTTTTGTGTAATAGAATCTACTTTTGGTTGAGCAGCTTGGGGGTCTATGAGTTCCACCATGGTATCAACCCATTCTGACTGTAAAACAGGTTTTGCGATGGTTGTTACATAGCCAGACTCTATCAACAGTTCCCGTTGTTCTTTGTCATCTCTCTCCATATAGGCAATAAGATGGGTATTGTTAAGTATTTTTTCCTCTTCTAAATAGCCGGGTATATCAATAAATTCAGCATGTTCATCGGATAGTTCCGTGGTGAGAATAATAAGATCAAACGGCTTGTTTTTGATTTTAGCAACACGAATGGCAGCAAGACCCTCTTTCCAGGAGGAGCTTTTTAGTATCTCAATTCCCCAAGCCCGAAAATAAAGCTCAAGAATCTCTTGATCGGTGCTATTTTCAATAATTGTTAAAACCCGGATTTTTTGTAGAGGAGCGATATTCAAGCCACTACTATCTCTTTTTTTGGTAACCGATGAGCATTTAAAAGGAATTTGAAACCAAAATGTAGAGCCACTACCCTTTATACTTTCAATACCGATCTTGCCATGCATTAGATCTGTCAGCCGTTTAGTGATTGCTAAACCCAAGCCTGTTCCACCCTGTTTCATGGTGTTGTGTTCAGCCTGGGTAAATGGTTCAAAAAGATGTTTCCTGCCCTTTTTCGACAGGCCGATACCGGTATCACTTACCGCAAAGCCAACGGTAACAAAATCGTCTGATTCTGACTCTATGGTTGCCCTAACAACCACCTCGCCATATTCAGTAAATTTAAGGGCATTGTTAATGAGGTTTAAAAGCATCTGTCGCAGACGACCGGGATCTCCTTTAAGGATATTTGGTAGCTGGGGGTCAATATAGGTAACGAGAGAGAGCTCTTTTTCAAAAGCTAAACCAGCCATAAGCTCCGCAGCACCTTCCACCACGGTAACAGGGGAGAAATCAATCTCTTCAATATCGATTTTTCCTGCCTCAATTTTAGAAAAATCAAGAATATCATTAATCAAGGCCAGAAGAGAGATAGAGGACTCTTTAACTATTTGGGAAAAACCAAACTGCTCATCGCTTAAATTTGTATCCATAAGTAGATCGTTCATGCCGACGATAGCACTCATTGGTGTCCGTATTTCATGGCTCATATTTGCCAAAAATTCAGACTTAAGCCGTGAAGATTCCAGGGCAGAAGCACAGGTTTCTTCTAACTCGCTCAACTGTCTCTCTCTTTGTGAATTATCCCGAAATATGGCTGCGGAGCCAATGATGTCTTGGCCGTCCATAAGTGGTGATGTCACAAGGGAAATAGGGAGGAAAGAACCATCCTTACGGATAAAATAGTCCTCCTCTTTGCGAAAAGCCCGCCCTAAAAGGCTCTGGTGAATGGTGCAGTCAGAGGTTTTAAAAGGAGTTCCATCGCGACGAGTGTGATGTACGGCTTTATGAAAATTTTTATGAAGCAGTTCGCTCTCTTTGAAGCCCAAAAGCACCTCACCCTCTTTATTAAGAGAGAGCAGTTGACCCTGAAGATCAAGAACGTATACCCCATCACCTAGTGCATCAACAATACTGTGGAGAAATTTGCGATTATCTTCTAGTCTGGCAATAGAAGAGATCTGGTCAGATATATCTGTTGCGGTTGAAATATATTGAAAAGGCTGCCCAGATGAGGTGAGAAATGGGGTGATACTCTCATCTATCCAGTAAAAATCACCATTTTTTTTGCGTTTTTTTACCTCACCATACCAGGTTTTTCCATTACGGATGGTGCGCCACATCTCCTTTGCAAAAGATTTTGGATGGTAGCCTGAGTTAAAAATATCCAGATGTTGACCAATTAGTTCATCTTTAGAATATTGAGATAGCTCAATAACTCGATTATTAACATATGCAATAATACCGTCCTGATTGGTAACGGTTATCAGATGGTGTTGATCTATAGCCTTTTTTTGAAATTCCAGCTTGGCCATCGACTCTTGGAAC
Source organism: Magnetococcales bacterium (assembly GCA_015232795.1). GTDB lineage: Bacteria > Pseudomonadota > Magnetococcia > Magnetococcales > JADFYX01. Next base: position 5,532 of record JADFYX010000006.1, on the reverse strand, counting down.
TGCCGGGTACGCTCTACAAGTAGTGTATCGAGTTTTTCCCTTTCGGTGATATCACTAAATATTCCCTCAACACCAACCTGTTTGTTGTCAGCGTCAAAGACCACTTGGGCAGTTAGAGATATAGGTACGTGTTTGCCATGTTTACACTGCAAAACCAGGTCAAAATCACTGATTGAGTCGGTCTTTTTTAAAATTGTGAGCAGCTCTTTTAAATATGCAGGGGATACACACAACTCCCCCAACGATTTTCCCATTAGTTCATGGGGGGTATAACGGAGAAGTTTTTCACAAGAGGGGCTGATAAATTTGATTCTGCCCTTAAGATCAATATGATAGTATACATCTTCAATAAAACTACATATAGATTCATACTGTTGAATATTTTTATGGACTAGTTTGGTCTCTTGCTGCTCTTGGGTAATATCTCGTACAAAAATCAACTCGCTATTGCTATCTTTTAGCCAATCATGGGGATGACCGAAAAACTCAATTTCAAAAAGCAGTGGAGGAGTTTTACGGGGAGCTTTGGGATAGGTAAGAGCAACCTTTAAAATTCCTACCCTTCTACCCCGATCACAGATTGGACATTGGGTAGGAGGAGGAGGGGTTATATTTTTTTGCACATCTTCCCACCACAAGCCAGGTGTAGGCCATAGGGCTGTCAAAGTGGGTAATGCTCCGCTAATATGGGATAGAGAGCCGTCCTCATGCCACAAGGCAAAACCTGTTTTGGTAGTTGGTTGAGCTGGCTTTGTGGTAGCCTTCTCGTGCATTTTTATCCCTCGTCTCTCAGGTCTTAACAGATACCAATATTTTTAGCCCACCAGAATAGTGGAAATAGGGATAAGACACAATAAATCAGGTGTAATATATTGCATGTTGCTGATGTAAAGTCAAAAATGTCGATATGAAAGAGTGTGTTTCTTTTCGTATTTGATTACCGCCTACGTGGTAAATAGGTGACAAAAGCTTTATAAATAAATCTAAATAAATCCATAGTGGCTGTGTGTCTATCACAAAAACTATGATCTATATAGGTTATGGAGGGGGTGACTAGTCTATTTTGTCTAAGGTTTATTTATAGATTTAGCCCAATCCCAAGGTTTTTAACTTTCTATGGAGTGCAGAGCGTTCCATGCCTATGGTTTCTGAAGTTCTAGATATATTACCGTTATGCTTTTCTAAAAAATGTTTTAAATAAATTCTTTCAAAGCCAATTCTTGCTTCCCGCAAGCTTTCAATATCCAACAGAGAACCCCAAGGGGTTGAAGCTGGGACAGACTGTTTTTTATGGACAAACTCTGGTAGGTCTTCTGGTTGAATTATTGTACCAGGGGCCATTATCAGCAACCTTTCAACAAGATTTTTCAACTCTCTCACGTTTCCGGGCCAGTTGTAGCTACGTAGAGTTTTAAAGGTGGCTGGTGCAAATGTTCTTTTTTTGGACTGGGTATCTCTTTGCAATAGGTCAGCAAAAAAGCTGATCAATGTTGGGATATCATCCAGCCTTTCCCGCAGTGATGGGAGTTGTAATGGGATGACATTAAGGCGGTAGAATAGATCTTGGCGAAAACGACCCTCTTCTATCTCCAGACTTAAATCTTTATTTGTCGAGGCAATAACCCGGACATCTGCTTGGATTGATTTTACCCCCCCAACTCTTTGAAACCGCCTCTCTTGCAGTGTTCTTAAAATTTTAGCTTGGGTTCTTAAGGACATGTCACCAACTGCATCCAAAAACAGTGTTCCCCCGCTTGCCTGTTCAAAGCGTCCCGCTTGTATGGTTGGGGTAGAACCCATACTACCCTCTTCAATACCAAATAGTTCCACTTCAATACGTTCTTCTGGTATCGCAGCAGAACTAACAGCAATGAATGGGCCTTTACTGCGCTTTGATAAGCTATGGATCTGCCTTGCTGCCACCTCTTTGCCAGAGCCATTTTCACCGCTGATCAAAACCCAGCCATCGGTGGGAGCCAGTTTATTAATCTGCTCTTTAAGCTGCAACATAGTAGGTGATTCACCAATCATAGGCGGAAGTTCATCTTCCATCTTGGCTTTTAAGGCGCGATTTTCTTTTATCAAGGCAACGGCATTAATAGCCCTGTCGAGAAAAAGCAGCACCCGGTCAAGGGATAGAGGTTTTTCTAAAAAATCATATGCCCCCTCTTTGGTGGCAGATACTGCTGTATCTATGGTGCCATGACCAGACATGATGATAACTGGCACATCTTGATCTATAGGATTATTGCTATCTGTTGATTTTATCCGGCGCAGGGTCTCAATACCATCTATGCCCTCCATCCATATGTCTAGCAATACAGCAGATATATTACCTTTGGCGAGTATCTCCAAAGCAATTTCACCAGATTCAGCCTCAGTAACAGAGTACTCTTCATCTTCTAAAATACCCCGTAGGCTGGTTCTTATTGGTGCTTCATCGTCAACAATGAGGATGGTTTTATTCATTGTAGCCCCTAACTATATTTGAGTGTTTGCATTAACCTAAACATTATCTCTACCATTTTGTGGCTCCCTACCTACGAGTGGTAGTTGAATGTCTACCAGAATGCCTCCCCGTTTAGATTCGCGCAAGCGAATTGTACCACCATGGTCTTCAATTATTTTTTTAACAATGGCTAAACCCAGCCCAGTTCCCTTCTTTTTAGTGGTAAAATATGGCTCAAAAACACGGGTTCGGTCTGCTGCAGGAATACCAGAGCCGCTATCTGCCACCTGAAGATGTACCCAGCCGGTCTCTTCAGGCAGGGTGGTGGTGATTGTTAAATATGCATCATCTTGATTTTTCTCTCTTATGGCTGAAAGGGCATTGGTAATAATGTTGGTTAAAACCTGTTTCATTTGACCGGGATCGTGGGGAAACGGTTTTAATTTTTTGGTAAAATTGAGTTCAAGTTTAACTGTTTTAAGTTCTTGGGAGTGGAGAGAAATAACCTCTCGTATAGTTGCATGAAAATCATTTTCGTGGAGTTGTGGTCTTGGTAATCGGGAAAAAGTGGAAAATTCATTTACCAGTACTTTCAGCTCTTCCACCTGTTTAATAATTGCATTGGTACCTTCATCTAAAATCTGCCAATCCGGTTGTTCTATACCACCATCTTTTAAATATTTACGCCGTAAACGTTGAGACCAAAGATGAATAGGTGTGAGAGGGTTTTTGATCTCGTGGGCAATTCTTCTGGCAACTTCGCTCCAGGCTGAAGTACGTTGGGCTACCAACACTTCACTGATATCGTCAAAGGTAGCGATAAATCCCTTGTTGATACCTTTTGTATCTTCACGAGGAGTAACACGCATCATAAGGGTTAATGGTTTATCACCTTCATTGGTCTGGATCTGCGCTGCCATAGTGGAAAGTTCATTTGCACTACTACCCGGCAGGGGTGGCGGTGCTACTCGATCAGGATCTTTTATGGCTTCCCACATTTTTTGAAGTGGGACAAGCACCTCTTGAGGGGTAACATCTTCATAATTATGACCAATGGATTTTATGGGGTCAATACCTATCATAGCTCCTGCTGCTGGGTTCATGAGGGTGATTTCATTTTCGCTATTTATACATACCACTCCTGATGAGATATTACGGACAATTGCCGTCATAAATCTGCGCCTTTCATCAAGAAGGGCATTTGTGCTTTGCAGCTCTTCCCGGTTTTCGTTGAGTTTTTTGGTCATGGCGTTAAATGCTGCCATAAGTGTGGCTAACTCATCATTGCCAGTTACCGAAAGATTTACCGACAGATCACCGATGGCTACCTTTCTTGTACCAATAACCAACTCGGTTATTGGGCTGGTGATGTCATCGGCTATACGGAAACCAGACCAGATAGCTGCCAAGGTCAATAGCAGAGTTATCAAGGCTAAGGTTACGGTATGGTTGGATTTAAGCAATCCATGGGCAGCCCTAAGCTTATGATAGTTTACATAGGCCGATTCAATAGAGTCCATTTGGGCGAGAATCTGGCGGTCTATCCAGCGACCTGTAGATAGATAAAGATCGTCACTAAGACGGACAAACGCCCTCACCCTATCCCCTTTATCACTGGTAACTAATAGGGCTTTGTTGGTTCCCTCTTTTAGACCGCTTAGGTCAGGTCTAGGATCAAACGGTAGCTGTCCGGCCTGGGCGAGTTGGGTGCCATCACTACGAAACAGGGTTACAACATCTAGACCACGGGAGTGACGCTCTAACTCTAATATTGCCCCGGCAGCACCGGCTCCCTCCAAGGCCATGGCAGAGGTAACGCCTCTATTGCGGACAATAGATTCCGCATCATGTTTTACAGTTTGCTGGTTTTCTCGATAATAAGCCCGGGATACTGACAAAGAGTTTTCCAAAGCTTGGGATATTTGATCAGAAAACCAAGAGTCCACCCCACGGTTAAGAAAATTTACCGACAAAATTGCCAAAATAAGGGTCGGTATCAAGGAGAGGGCGACAAACATCATCACCATCCGGGTACGAAGTTTTGAGCCAGGTCTGCGACTTTGCCTGTCGGTCCATAAATGGAACAGATTACGGAAAACAACAATACCGAGAATTAAAGCAAAGAAAAGGTTGAGATAGAGGAGTATGAGAAAAACCATCCCATAATCTCCTCCCCCAACCACAGCCGAACCTTTTAAATTCTGACCCGTAAAAAAAGTTGTGGTAATAATGGCTATTAGCAATAAGCCAAAGCCCCAACGTTTCCAGGTTTTAGCTGATATATTCATTAGTTGAAAAATTCCACATCATATTGATAATCCATGGCTTGGTCGATAGTTAGCCACTGTTTTAAAGTACGGAAAAGTGGGGACATGCCTTGATGATCAATTTTAAAGGCTACCCTAAGCCAATAACCAGACTCTTTTTTTAAATTGGCATTTTTGCCCAATAATACAAAACGCGGGTTGCTAAAAAAACGGATTGCCTCTTCAGTATCAGGTGTATAATGGATCTTGTTGGTAGAGAGATCGTGCATCTCATATCTTTGGGTTACCAAACGTAAACGCAGGCTTTTGGATATAGACACTTTAGCCAAGGGAAGATCCGGCAGGTATTGTTGGCGTCGAAAGAAGCTAAAATGGTAGGTAACTTGTATGGGTTCCCCATGAAGAAGGGTTGCTAAAACTGCTTTTGAAAAAAATGGTTGTAAGCTAGCTCTAGCATAGAGGTCGTCACCCTGCAAAAAAGCCGAAGCGGTAGCAATGGGGTTGGGGGCCTTCTTTTTTGGCTCTTGAGAACACCCAGAAGTCAATAATAGCCCTGAGAGCATCAGCCCGAAGGCAATGCAACGGTATCGACTAAAATTTAAAACCATTTTAGCGGTCTCTCCGACCTTTTTGTAAGAATTTTAAACGTCACCCAGTCATACTCAAAAAAGTAACTATGACCAGATGGTAGTTTATGTTGTCTTGTTAGAGGATTGCAACCGTAGGCTTTAAACCTAGTTTCGGCAGTTGTCGCCACGCACCTGACGCAAGCTATTGATTCACCAAGCATATCAGGGGAAAGTCTTATCACCAACA
>JADFYX010000069.1 GCA_015232795.1 Magnetococcales bacterium | reverse complement strand
CACCAGGATGATATCTGACCAAATTGATGAAATTCGTGCCAATTCAGATGCTGCTGGTGTAGCTACCCACAAAGTTGGTGAGATAATTTCCCAATTGGGTGAAGCCAACAATGAAATTTTGCTTGCAGTAAATGAACAGAACAGCACTGTAGACGAAATTTCTACTGCTATGGGTGGCGTCTCCGAAGAGACTGATAATGTAACCAAAATGGTTGAAGGTGCAACTGACAACATCAGTGAAATTTCCAACAATGTAAATGAAATTTCAAGTGGTATTGCAGAGGTGACTCGCAGTGTTAGTGAAGCCACTTCTGGAGTTGATGAGATGACCCGCTCTATATCTGAGGTTTCTGGTGCTAGCGGTGAAATTTCTCTCAACGTTTCTGAAACATCCCAAGCATCTGGTGAGATAGCCAAAACCATGGGTGAAGTGGATAAAATGGCAAATGGTATCAAAACTATGAGTAAGACAGTGGAGAAAGAATCTAAGTCCATGGCAGAAATTTCTGCAGAGTTACAGATGACCATGGCCCAATTTAACAAACAGGTAGAAGGGTAACAAATTACATAATCAGGTTTAGTAAGTCGGGTAATTTTATAAAATGAAAAAGTCTTTATATTTTGATCTTAGTTTTTTGAAAATTATTTAGGAAAATTTGATGATTAATTTTGAAAATGCTCGTATCAAACCCATGCTGATCTGGACTTTTCTTTTAGTAGGCTTATTACCCATTGTCATAAGCGGTTTTCTTAGCAGCAGCAATTCAAAAGATGCCCTTATGCAGCAAGCATTTAACCAACTTAAATCGGTTCGAGAGATTAAGAAGGTACAAATTGAAAATTTTTTTAAAGAGCGACAAGGTGATATTGGGGTTCTAGTTGAAACAGTCACCACCTTACGGTCAAATGCTATAAACCAACTAACAGCTATCAACCAAAGCAAGAAACAGCAAGTAGAAAATTATTTCAGAGGCCGACAGCTACTCATGATGGATGTGCGAAAAAATCTCCGTTTTACCAAAGCGGTAGAGCCTTTCTCGGACGCAATTGCCCATGGTATTGAAAGCCAAGAATACAAAAAGATGTATAACCAGCGATTTCCTGGTCTCAAGACGTTCCAGGAAACTGCTGAATTTTTTGATGTCTACATTATCAACCTTAATGGACGAGTGGTTTTTTCAACCGAACGCAGATCCGACATGGGTAGTGATCTTATAAGAGGTCCACTAAAAAATAGCGGATTGGCCCAAGCCTTTAAAAAAGGTAGATTAGACACCCATATGACAGACTTTGCTTGGTATGAACCAACTAAAGCTCCTGCTGCTTTTATCAGTACACCACTTGTTAATAATAATGGCTCCATAGTTGGTGTTGGGGCATTTCAGGTCTCACTCAAGCCCGTCAACAAAATTATGACTTCACGGTATGGTATGGGTAAAACTGGGGAGAGTTATCTGGTCGGGCCGGACAAACTGATGCGTTCTGACTCCTTTTTGGACCCTGAAAACCACTCTGTAGCTGCTTCATTTGCCAATCCAGACAAGGGGAAGGTAGATACAGAAGCTGTGCGCTTGGCTTTAGCTGGTACTACTGGTGCTGACGTTATAATCGACTACAACGGCAACCCTGTTGTTTCTGCTTTTGCTCCTCTGAAAATCAATGGGGTGAAATGGGTTATCTTATCGGAAATTGATGTGGCTGAAGCATTCAGCCCAGTCGATAAATCTGGTAATGAATTTTTTAAAAAATATCAAGAAATGTACGGCTATTATGATGTTTTCTTGATTAACCCTGATGGTTTTGTTTTTTATACTGCCTCCAAAGAGGCGGACTACCAGACCAATATGGTCAATGGTAAATATGCTAGCTCAAATTTAGGCAAATTAGTACAGCAGGTAATACAAACCAAGAGGTACGGTATTGCTGATTTTGCTCCATATGCTCCCAGCAATGGTGATCCTGCATCATTTATAGCCCAACCTCTCGTGCATCAAGGTGAAGATGTTGAGCTTGTGGTTGCCCTGCAACTATCCTTGGAATCTATAAACAGTATCATGCAACAGCGTGCTGGGATGGGTAAATCAGGAGAGAGCTATCTGGTTGGAGATGATAAGCTGATGCGTTCTGACTCCTTTCTCGATCCTAGCAATCATTCTGTCAAGGCTTCTTTGCAGGGTTCAATCGCAAAAAATGGTGTTGATACCGAAGGTGTCAAGGATATCCTGTTTGGAAAAACAGATGCCAAAATAATAACTGACTACAATGGAAATCAAGTTCTTTCTGCTTACTCACCTGTGAACATTTCGGGACTTAATTGGGGGCTGTTGGTTGAAATAGACCTTGCTGAAGTTGAGCAACCCATTAATGCTCTAGTCAATATCATTCTTATTACAATATTGGTCATAGCCGCCATTGTGGTTGTAGTCGCTCTGTTTATAAGCAATAACCTAATCACAACTTTACGGGAACAGTCGGCTCTTTTCCGTTCAGTCAACTCCAAACTATCAGAATCTTCTGTCAATTTGGGCAAACTTGCTCAAGAGATGTCAGACGGTGCCAACAATTTAAGCGACCAATCCACCCAAGCTGCCTCTGCAGCAGAAGAGATGAGTGCTAACATGCACACAATTTCGGCAGCTACAGAAGAGATGAGTGCCAACATGGCGACTGTATCTTCTGCAGCAGAAGAGATGAGTGCCAATATGTCAACAATCGCCTCTGCAACGGAAGAGGCAAATATCAACCTGGAGAGCGTCTCTAAGGGTGGTGAGTCAGCAAAAGAGAATATGGAACAGGTGCAAGAGGCCTCCCAACGAACCAGCAGTAATGTTGCTAATGTGGCTTCCTCGGTTGAGATGCTGTCCGATTCTATTGGTGGAGTGCGTAGCCGTTGTGAAAATGCTGCACAAGAGGCAGAAGAGGCAAAAATAAGCTCCCAAGAGACCTTTGTTATCATGGAAAAACTGGGTAAATCAGGACGGGAAATTGGCAAGATGGTAGATATCATCAACAGTATTGCCGAACAGACCAATATTCTTGCATTGAACGCCTCCATTGAGGCAGCAGGTGCGGGAGAGGCTGGAATGGGATTTGCAGTTGTGGCCAATGAGGTTAAGCAGTTAGCACGCCAGACCAGTGAAGCCACACAGATGATATCCGATCAGATTGATGAAATCCGTGCCAATTCAGATGCTGCTGGTGTTGCTACCCACAAAGTAGGTGAGATAATTTCTCAATTAGGTGATGCCAACAATGAAATTTTGCTTGCTGTGAACGAACAAAATAGCACTGTAGACGAAATTTCCAATGCCATGGGTGGTGTCTCCAGCGAGACCGATAGTGTAACCAAAATGGTTGAGAATGCTACAGACAACATTGGTGAAATATCCAATAATGTTAATGAAATTTCAAGCGGTATCGCAGAAGTAACTCGTAGCGTGGGTGAAGCCACCTCTGGTGTTGATGAGATGACTCGCTCCATATCCGAGGTATCTGGGGCTAGCGGTGAAATTTCTCTCAACGTATCTGAAACATCTCAAGCATCTGGAGAGATAGCCAAGACTATGGGTGAAGTGGATAGCATGGCTAATGGAATTAGTAAAATGAGTAAAACAGTTGATTCAGAATCCAAAACCATGGCGGAAATTTCTGAGGAATTAAACGATGCGATGGTCAGGTTTAGCAAAAGGGTAGACGGTTAATGCAATCAATTTTACACCTAGCAACTGGTGGAGAACAACATGTCTGAGGAAGATGACGCTCTCATCGCGATGTTCATTCAGGAATCTAATGAACATCTGGAAACTATTGAACCAGATCTTCTGATACTGGAAGAAAAGGGAAAAGATACTGACCCTGCAATTATTAACCGTATGTTCCGCGGAGTTCATACAATCAAGGGTACATCAGGTTTCTTTGGCCTAAGCAATATCTCCAATTTAAGCCACACAATGGAGAATTTGTTGGGCAAGATAAGGGAAAATGTCATTATCCCTACATCTGAGATTACTGATAGTCTGCTGGCAGGTATGGATAAACTGACCCAGATGATCGGAGATGTCCCAAATAGTGAATCAATAGACGCTTCCGCAGAAAAGGCTGTCATTAACGCTCTTCTTGAAGGAGGGGGAGGAGGAGAGGCAAAGGCAAAAGTCAAGGAGGAAGAGACTCAAGCCGAGGAGGAAGAGGCTAACGCTGATGAGGAAGAGGCTCACACCGAAGAGGAAGAGAAAGGTGTTGCCGTCTCACAAAGTGGTGAAACTCAGCTTGCAAAGGTCGAGACCACCCCACAGTTTCCGATTTTAGAAAACTACCCCGATGAGGTGTCTGATGCAGTTCATGCAGGAAAACATCTTTTTGTAATTGATGTAAAACTAACTGGAAGCAACCCTCAAAGACAGAATACTTTCAAGCAGTTTGAGCAATTGATAGGTCCGGTTGGAACCTTAATTGCTACGAACCCGGAAATCAACGACGATCTGAATTTTTTATCTTGCAAAGATGATATTTTGCAAATTTTAGTTTCAACTGTTCTGGAGTTAGATCTAGTCTGCTCCTTGACTGAATTGACTGACAAAAATGTTCGGCAGGTCATAATACCCAAAGGTTTTGTAAAGAAAAAAGAGGTAGAAAAACCAGATACGGCTATTGAAGAGGCAGAGGATGAAGATTCAGAGGATGAGTCTAGACCTAGCAAACGCAAACTACGACTGTTGAATGAAAAACTGAGTAGTCAGGCAAATGCTCCAACTGGTGGTGCCATCGCTGTTCCAGAAAAAAGCACTGCCAAACAACCTGTTGTGGAAGAGACCCTACGCGTCAGCGTCTCCCTGCTGGATGAATTGATCAATATGGCTGGAGAGCTTGTTCTTATTCGTAATCAACTTAGCAGAACGGTCAGTACTACCACATCTAATGATCCTCAAGCCCCACTGATACAGAGCTTGGACTCCATTACCAGCCGTATTCAGGCAAAAGTGATGCATGCCCGGATGCAGCAGATCAACGTAGTATTCAGTAAATTTCCCAGGGTTGTTCGGGATCTTGCAAACAAGATGAAGAAAAAAATCACCTTGGAGTTACGTGGTGGAGAAGTAGAACTGGACAAATCGGTTATTCAGCACCTTGGAGACCCGCTAACACATATGATTCGCAATGTGGTAGACCATGCCATTGAATTACCAGAAATTCGTAAGGCTGCTGGAAAACCTATAAATGGACAGGTACAACTAGCTGCCTATCATGAAAATGGTATGGTTAATATCGCCATGATTGATGATGGTGCTGGTATAGATGCCGAAAAAATCAAGGCCAAAGCTATTGAAAAGGGACTTATTACAACTAAACAGTCTGAAAATATGGGAGAAGAGGATGCTCTTGCCTTGATTTTTGCCCCAGGGTTTTCCATGGCCAAGCAAGTTTCAGATGTGTCTGGTCGTGGTGTTGGAATGGATGTGGTCCGAACCAATATTGAAAAATTGCGCGGCTCAGTCCAAATCACTTCTAAAGTTGGTGCAGGAACCAACATTACTCTCAAATTGCCTCTGACTTTGGCTATCATACCTGCGATGATTATCTCTGTTAGAAATCACAGATTTGCCATTCCTGAGGTAGGTCTTGTTAAAATTGTGCGAGTAGTTGAGACCGAGTTGGAAGATCAAATTCAGATGGTCTACAACGCTCCCGTACTGCGTATGCAAGATATGCTGCTTCCTCTGGTAGATTTAGCTGATGTTCTTGAAATGCACGTAACATGGCCCGATAACAGCGAAAAAACCGAACGCCGGGCTCGCTGGTTGAACAGACAGATCAAAAAGACTAAAGATAGTGATGAAAAAACATCTGCAGATAAAGATCGCCGAGCCAAGAAAAACAAAGTTATCTACATAATGGTTATCAACATTGGTGGCAACAAATTTGGTATAGTCGTAGATAATGTTTTGGATAGTGAGGAGATTGTTGTGAAACCCCTCCCCTCCTATTTTCAAGGAAATGTCTGCTTTTCAGCCACTACGATTCTTGGAGATGGCAGTGTAGCTCTTATTATCGATTATGCAGGAATTATGGAAAAAGCCAAGATCAATTTTGGTAACATTGAACAGAGCGAGCTAGCCAAAAGACAGGGTGAAATGCGCTCACCTCTACATGAAAAACAGAACATTATCATTTTGGAGACTGGATCTGGTTTGCGAATGGGTATTCTTACCCGTATGGTAAGACGGGTAGAGAAGATCCGCAGGAAAGATATTGATCTGATAAACGACAATCATTATGTACGCTATACTGACAAAACCTATCGTATTATCCTACCCGGTCAAGTTCTCGGCTTGGAGTTTGATAACTCACTGGAAGAAATTGCCGATGATGAAAATAAAGAGCTGTGTATGGTGATTTCCAACATACCGGGTCTACAGGCAGGACTGGTTTTTGCCAAGATTGTTGATACCATGGATACCTACATTGATTTGGACCAACAAGCCATTCAGGCTCCTGGCCTATATGGTTCTGCTCGTTTAGATGAGCATGTGGTTCTATTTCCGAACATCAGTGAGCTTTTCAATATGGTTGAGATAACAGCTCCACCACCAGAATCTATTTGGGATGGTGCTGGTCTAAAGGCACTGGTTGTGGATGATACTCTCTTTTCACGTTTGATGACTTCAAGTTACCTGAAACAGGCAGACTTTGAAGTTACCCAAGCTAAAGATGGTGAAACAGCACTGGAATTGCTAAAAGCCGAAGAGTTTGACCTTATGGTTTCTGATCTTAACATGCCTGGTATGAGTGGGTTTGATTTAGTTAAAGAGACACGCGAAACTCATAACAGTGAGATTCCAATAATTGCCACAACTCTGTTCTCCTCCAAAGCATTGGAGTTCCGTTGTGGTCAAGCTGGTATGGTGGGTTGTGTACCGATAATGGATAAAGTACGACTTATGAATATTGTTGAATCACTTAAGCGACAATAAGTGCCTACAGGTAGATTGTGATAAAAATTGTCAATAACATTTTAAATGAGACACAGGAGTAATCCCAATGCTTGTTTGTACTTTCTCCTTGGGTGAATTATATCTCGGTATTGATATCGTCTTGGTTCGCGAGATCAATCAATCATTAGGATACACTTCTGTTCCCGGTGCTCCTGATCACATCCGGGGTATGCTCAATATTCGCGGCAGTGTCATCACCATGTTCAATCTAAAACAGCGTCTGAATATGGTAAAATATGAACAAAATAATGTTCAGGATAATAGCGAGAGCATTGATGGAGAAGATGATGGCAAGAGTCAAGAAAACAAAAAGCAACAGCAGTTCAATATTATTCTAAGAACCAAAAGCGAAGTGACCCGGATAAATCGATCAATTGCACAAGAGGATTGTTCCTGGGATGATCCTGTGGGGCTGGTGGTTGATCGTTTGGGAGATGTTCAAAAAATTGATGATCATGCTATTCAAGTGGCACCAGCCAACCTTCAAGGAATCTCCTCTGTTTTTGTTCGAGGAGTCGTTGAAATGGATAATAAATTGTTACTCATTTTGAATGTTGGCAGCATTTTTAATGAGAATGATGAAAGTTAACCCACATACTTTAGGAAAAACGGCCAAATGGGCTATGTCTAGGACAGCATGGTGGTAGTTTTTTATACAATATGGGGATTAAATAGATTTTTTATTCTGCAACTAACTAATAAATCTATAGAAGAATATAAGGATAATTAATTGGCAACGAAAAAACTTAGTGTGCTTGTGGTTGATGATACGACTGTTTACAGAATGATTCTGCGTACAATTGTTGAGAGTATACCAGGAGTTGAATTAGGAGGTTTTGCTGCCAACGGTAGTTTAGCACTGCAAAAAATGGCTAGATTACCAGTAGATGTAATTCTACTTGATGTCGAAATGCCAGTGATGGATGGCTTGACAACCCTAAAACATCTCGCTGAAAAATATCCAGATGTGACCGTCATCATGGTAAGTGGCGTGTCACATTCCAACGCCAACATTATTGTTGAGTGTTTAAGTGCTGGTGCCCTTGATTTTATCACCAAGCCATTGGGTAATGATATTGAGCATGCAAAGAAGGAGCTTCTAGATGGACTGACACCTATTTTTGAAATGCTCATTCAAAAATCTGGTTCACCAGGTAAAACTGTAAAGATTGGGAAGAGTGTAGAAACAGCCAGAAGGGTAACACCACCCCCAGCCATAGCAAAAAAACCACTTCCCTCCAAGAATATTAATTTTCGCCCCGAGCTAGTACTTATTGGTTCATCCACAGGAGGTCCAATTGCACTGGACAAGGTATTGAGTGGATTTAGCCGTAAACCAACTATTCCAGTTCTGGTTGTTCAACACATGCCGCCACTTTTTACCGCCTCACTAGCAATACAACTCTCAAAAAAAACTGGTATTCAAGTTCAAGAGGGTAGTGACGGTCAGAAAATTAAACCAGGCGGCGTTATACTGGCAGCAGGTGGACAACATATGACTGTTAAAAAAATTGCCAGTGGAATGGTAGTAAAACTAACAGATGGCCCAAAGATCAATGGTTGCCGTCCCGCCGTTGATATGCTATTTATGTCAGTTGCTGCTGCTCTGCCAAAATCAATTTTGACTGTCATACTAACTGGTATGGGAAAAGATGGTGCCAACGGAGTTAAAGCCTTGAAAAGCTCAATAAAAACATACTGCATCACACAAAACAAAGCCTCGTGTGTTGTCTATGGAATGCCCCGTGCGACTGACGAGCTAGGACTATCTGATGAATCTATTCATCTGGATTTAATAGGCAAAAGAATATCAGAACTATGTTTTTGATGACCTTTAACACCATGGAAAGATTATGAATTTAATCGCCACACTTATTTTATTGTTTCTCGCCACCATGCCAGCATATGCCATGGATCAGGCTTTTGCAGGAACTCAGCGTACACAAATACACACTGTCACTGTTGGCTCTTTCCATACCGATGAAAATGCACAATATATTTTAACAAAAATAAAGCACCAAGGATTTAACCCAAAAATTCTAAAAATTTATGATAGCAAAGGTAAGCTTTGGACGGTTATTCATATTGGTAAATATATCAAGCTGGCAGATGCTGAACAAATGGCTTCTCGATACAAGAAGCAGACAGGAAAAAAAGCAACAATCATCCATAAATCAAAGAAACAAATTCATGAATTTGAAAAACGAGTGACAGACTTTAAGGTACAGTTAGGCATATCTTCTCGCCTTAGTAAAATCAACAAAACCAACAACAATGCTACAAAAACCTCTGAGTTACAGCATAAAGTTATAAAGCTATCTGAGAATTTGGTGAAAGAATCACCTATTCCTGTAGCTCGTGTAGCTAAAAAAGCAGATGAATCTACACCTGATATTAAAATAGCTATCAAGGAAGCTAAAAATAGCCTGCCTGATGAAAGCTCTAAAAAGCCAGAACAAGCAATTAGTGTTAGTGATGCTTCTTTAGAAGCCAAAAACTCTAAAGAGCCAGAACAAGCTATTAGTGTTGATGTTGCTTCCTTGGAAACTAAAAAAAGCCTGCCAGATGAAAGCTCTAAGGAGCCAGAACAAGCAATTAGTGTTGATGATGCTTCCTTGGAAACTAAAAAAAGCCTGCCAGACCCAATCACTAAGGAACCAGAACAAACAGTTAGTGCTGATGATGCTTCCTTAGAAGCCAAAAATAGCTCTCATGACGAAAACTCCAAGGAGCCAGAACAAGCAGTCAGTGTTGAAGATACTTCTTTGGAAACTAAAAACAGTCTGCCAGACCCAAGCTCTAAGGAGCCAGAAAAAGCAGTTAGTGCTGAAGATGCTATCGAGGAGACTGAGCAAAGCTTACCAAGTATTGAGGATGAGGTAGCAAAGAAGTCTACGATTGATAACCCAGACAATGCAACAAACTCAGTTGAAGGGGTTATACCTATCGTCAACTTTACTCAATCTTTCTCTGCAGTTAGTGAGGGAGAGTTATTGACTGTTACCCTAAAATTGAACAGTCCTAGCAACCAAGATATCAGTGTACCAATAGTAGTTACTGGAACAGCAACTTTAGGTATGGATTTTTTCTTGATTTCCCATAATCCTGTTGTCATTCCGGCTGGAGAAACCACAGCAGAGATATCTTTTTCTGTCACTACTGACTGGAATCAAGACGACAAGGAGACTGTAACTCTCAAAATCGCTTCTCCTAAACATGCCGAGGCAGGAACTACAAACGTACATACATCCACAATAACAGATATATCAAATTAAATTTGCAACAGACCTTTTAACCTAGATTCGGCAGTTGTCGCCACGCACCTGACGCAAGCTATTGATTCACCTAGCATATCAGTGGAA
>JADFYX010000068.1 GCA_015232795.1 Magnetococcales bacterium | reverse complement strand
TAGATTAGCTGACTCTTGGGCCAGTTATACCCCTCCCGACTATACTCCTCTGGTTGCCAATAAATCTGATAACAGATCAGACAGTGGTTTTATATTGGGAAATTTTGGTAATCCATCTAAAATAAATACAACAATGCTGCAAGTGTGGTCGCAGATTCTTAGCCTCTGCCCGGAGGCCAGTCTGCTTTTAATTTACAAAGGTATGGATGATCCTGCCAATGTTAAGAGAATAACAGGTTATTTTGCCAAGGTAGGTATAGATATTGACAGGATTAAAATTGTGGGGCGTATTCCCCACAAAGAGCTGTTAGCCAGATATAACTCTATTGATATAGCCTTGGACTGTATTCCCTATTCGGGTGGGTTGACGACAATGGAGGCTCTATGGATGGGGGTTCCTGTGGTTACAACTGTTGGATCTACATTTGCAGGCCGTCACTCCCAAAGTATTTTGCGCTGTGTTGGTCTAGATGAGTTGATAACTGATAGTCTGCCTAAATATGTGGAACTGGTGGTTGATCTGATAAATAATCCCCAAAGGTTGCAGAGCTTAAAACATGAACTGCGCAATAGAGTTGCAAACTCACCACTTTGCGATCACAACAGGTTTACAGTTGATTTAACAGCACAATTTAGAAAAATTTGGCAGAAGTGGTGTAGCGGAGTCGCAAAATAACTATAACAGTATATCGACTACAAATTTAACCCCCAAGAAAGCCAGAGCTAAAAAAATGTAGCCGGAGATGGTGAGTTTAGAGGCTTTTGCCCCACGCCAGCCCCAGAGGTGGTTGCCAACCAGCAGAGTGCCAAATACCAGCCATGTTGCCCAGGTAAAAATCACCTTATGGGAAAGGGCAAAGAATATTCCGTTGATATAATGGGAGTAGAGAGAGCCAGTTGTAATGGCAACAGTTAACAGCACAAAACCCATGCGTACCATTAAAAACAGGGTCTCTTCAAGTGCCTCAAGGGGGGGGGAGCATATTAAACAGTTTGCCAAACCTTTTAGTACGTAATGCGTGGTTTTGAAAGGCATCCATCAAGGCTAAAATTGCAGCAATGCTAAACAGGCCATATGATAACAAAGAGAGGGCTAAGTGGGCTATTAACAGAGGATCTGTTAAAGCTTGCAATTTGGACTCTTCAACAGGAAATAATAATGATGCCCCTAGGGAGAAGACCATTAAAGGGAGTAGCAGAAGTCCTGCTGTACGTGTTGTTTGGCGACGTAAACGCCATATGATAAGATAGATCAAACCCAAGGCTAGGGCCGATAGATTTAAGGAAGCGGTAAAGTTAACCAAAATTCCTTGATCTTGCTTCAGGTTTTGCAACACCACCCAGCAATGGGCCAACCAGCCACATGCAACTATCCACCAACCAACAATTGACGGTTTTGTATAGCCACGCAGATGGTTATAGGTAATTATTACTGCTGTTACCCCATAGGCTAAAATTGCCCATATTAAGAGGATATCCCCCATTTTTTACTCCAACCATTTGATTCTTAGGTTGACACTGAACTAACTTGCTTAGATATTTTATTATAATATATCTGGGCCCAATTACCAATATCAGATTCACTATACACCCAGAAGGAAAAAAACGACATGAACAAGAGTGATTTAATCACTTTCTTGGTAGTTGCAGCAGGAGTAGGGCGACGCTTTGGTGGTGAATTGCCTAAGCAATACCAACCTTTGGCTGGTCGTCCTGTACTTTGGCACTCAATAAAAGTTTTGCAAGATCACCCCCAAGTTGCTGCTATTGTCCCTGTGATTGCCCAAGATGGTCAAGCCCTATGGCAGCAAATTATGGCTGCTGAGGTTGGATCTTTTTCTAAATTAAAACCACCAGTACTAGGGGGAGCAGAGCGACAGTTGTCCGTAGCTAACGGTTTAGCCTCTTTAAATTTAGAAGAGCAACAGTGGGTGGCAATTCACGATGGGGCGCGTCCTCTGTTAAGCAGGGCGTTGCTAGATCGGCTATTTCTCGCCCGTAACAGAGGGGATGCCCTTTTAGCAGCAGTTCAAGCTAGCGATACTATAAAAAAAGTTGGGCAAGATGGGCTAGTGACAGCTACCCTAGATAGAGATGAAATTTGGTTGGCACAAACTCCCCAGATGTTTCGTTATGGAGTTATTGTGGATGCCCACCGTTTGGCAGCTAGTTCCGGTTTTATGGGAACCGACGATGTTTCAATATTGGAGTGGCTTGGCAAGCCAGTTATTGTAGTTACCGGGGAGTCTGAAAATATTAAAATTACCAAAGCTTCTGACCTCCCTTTGGCGGAGTTTTTATTGGCAAATAGAGAGGATGCGTAGATGAATATACGGGTAGGCCAGGGGTTTGATGTGCATCGTTGGGTAGCAAACCGTCCTTTGCGTCTGGGAGGGGTGGATATTCCCCACAATCTTGGACTGCTTGGTCATTCTGACGCTGATGTTCTTCTCCATGCTATTATGGATGCTCTGTTAGGGGCTGCGGGTTTGGGAGATATTGGTCGCCATTTTCCTGATACGGATGAGCAATTCAAAGGGATAGATAGCCGAGAACTATTAAAAAGGGTCTATGGTGAGATTAGCAAAAGCTCTTGGCAGGTGGTTAATTTAGATGCAACAGTTATTTGTCAAAAACCAAAACTTGCGCCATATATTCCCGCTATGGAGAGTTGTGTTGCAAAAATTCTCAATACATCAACCTCTTGTGTAAATATTAAAGCGACGACAACTGAAAAATTGGGTTTTACAGGACGGGGAGAGGGGGTCGCAGCCCAAGCAGTTGTTTTGCTTTCCAAGGCTAGTTAAGTTATATCTAACGGTTGTTGGAAAATAGCGAGTTATGGGTTCAAAATTGATATTTGTCTTAGAGGTGAGTTGTGCGGCAGATTATAGAAAATTTAGTAAGTGAAATTATTCAAAAGTTGCAAGATGATGGTGTTCTACCTTCGGGGGAGTTGCCAGAATATAAAGTTGAGCGACCCCGTGATGAAAGCCACGGTGATTTTGCCACCAATGCAGCCTTGGTACTGTCTCGTTTTGCTAAAATAAAACCCCGGGATCTGGCAGACAAAATGCTGGCAGCTCTGCCTGCCAATCAAAATGAGGTGGACCGTTGGGAAGTTGCTGGTCCTGGTTTTATAAATTTTCATATCACCCCTGAACGCATAAGGCAGCTTATCCCAGATATTTTAAAAGCGGGCCAGAGTTATGGCAGAAGCAATATAGGGGCTTCCAAGCGCATTTTGGTAGAATTTGTCTCTGCCAACCCAACTGGCCCCATGCATGTGGGCCACGGTCGTGGAGCGGTGATGGGGGATGCTATTGCCAGTATTCTTCAAGTGACAGGCCATACGGTAGAGCGTGAATATTATATCAATGATGCCGGAAACCAAGTTGGGGTTTTGGGTTGGTCGGTTATGTTGCGTTATTTTGAACTGTTTGGTCGCTCCATCACCATGGCAGAAGGTTGCTACCCTGCCCAGTATGTGGTGGATATAGCCAAAGCCTTGCGAGAAAAAGATGGTGATGGTTGGTTGTCTGTAGAACTAGATTTGGCAGTTCCTCCTCCTGCCCCAGTGGTGGATTTTGCCATGGATATGATTATGGGGTGGATTAGAGGTGAACTTGGGACTATTAATATTCATTTTGATAATTGGTTTTCTGAGCGCACTCTTCATGCCGAAGGTAAAATTGAGGAGACAATAGAGCAACTTACAGCAAAAGGTTTGATTTATGAAGGGGTTCTTGCTCCACCCAAAGGCAAGCTGCCTGACGATTGGGAGGCTAGGCCACAACTGCTGTTTAAATCTACAAAGTTTGGTGATGCTGAAGATCGGGCTTTAAAAAAGTCAGATGGCTCTGCCACCTATTTTGCTGCTGATATTGCCTACCATTTTGAAAAAGCCGGGCGGGGTTTTGATCTGCTAATTGACGTTTGGGGGGCGGATCATGGTGGTTATGTAAAACGGGTACAGGCTGCTTTAACTGCACTTACCGACAAAAAAAATCTTTTGGAGGTGGAGTTGGTGCAGATGGTAAACTTGGTACGGGGTGGCGAACCTGTCAAGATGTCCAAACGGGACGGCACTTTTGTTACACTGGCAGAAGTGGTAGATGAGGTTGGTAGTGATGCGGTACGTTTTATCTTTTTAACCCGTTCTGGCGGAGCCTCCCTAGATTTTGATCTGGAATTAGCGGTTAGTAAAAGCAACGATAATCCTGTTTATTATGTGCAATATGCCCATGCTCGTATTCATGCTGTCTATCGGCAGTTGGCCGATAAGGGTCTGGATGTAACTTTGGGTGATGGTAAAGGAGACCTCTCTTGTCTTACCCAAGATGCTGAGATGAGCTTGATTAGACTTCTAGGAACCTATCCAGAAACGTTGGAAGGGGCAGCGGTAAATCGTGAACCCCACAGAGTTCCCTATTATCTAATAGATTTAGCCTCAGCTTTCCACACCTATTACAACAGCCATCGGATTTTAGAAGATGATGTCGTGTTGTTAGGGGCGAGGCTCTCTTTAATTAATGCTGTACGTCAGGTGTTGGCAAATGGTTTAACTCTATTGGGTGTATCCGCCCCGGAAAAAATGTGACAACTCCACGCTATCCCACATCAGCCAAGTATCGACGGCACCGTTCGAAGTCATATATCGTACCAGCCACTATTGGGTTGTTGTTTGGTGGCGGGGTGTTTCTTTTCGTCCAGCTTTTTACTGGTGATGATGCCGACGTTAAAAAATCTGCTGAAACTCAAATATCTGCCAAGATTGATATACCTGAAGATGTGATGCCAATTTCCGAAGGTGATGCCTCTACAAGTCAGATGGTATCGTTAAAAATACCTGTAAAGTTTAAACCTAGAGATGAGCCAAAACCCGAGATTAAAAAACCACTGCTTAAAACTGCCAAAAAGCAGCAAGATATTGTTGAAAAAATTATAATAGAGTCAACTTCCGAAGTTATTGAAGAAGAAAAAAAAGATGCTGCCAAGCAGGACGAGGAGTTAGTGCCAGCAAAAAATGATGTGGTCCCGCTACCCAGTGCTTTACAGCCAAAACATCGTGACCCTGACGTGGAGATAACCTTTTATCGGGAATTCTCCAAACGCAAAGTAGTAGTACCCAAAGAGGAGTTGATCCCACAGACAGAGGATGTTAGTGGTTTGATAGAGACCTCAAACATCAATATCCCCAGGCCCAATCCCCAGTTGCAAAAGGTCGGTATGTTGGGGGTTTATCAGGTGCAGCTAGTTATTTTTTCCAGCCTTGAAAGGGCATCTGCTGTAGTGACCGAGCTAAGAAACCAGAAAGCCCCTGCGTACCTTGTGAAGGTAAAAGGGGAAAAAGAAGATTTTTACCGGGTAAGACTAGGCCCGTTCTCATCGCAACTAGAGGCTAAATGGGCAATGGATCGCTGGAAAATCAGAGGTAGCTCCCCTCTAATTCTAAGGCAGCGACCTTAATCAGATTATAAGTAGGGTTCACATACATTAGAGTCTTTTTTCTTGCCTAAGCTTTGTATTTCTACCAGCATTTATCTGAAAAATTTTCTGATATCATCGATAGACAACGCCAACCGCATAGGGCCAGAGGTTAGCTGGATGAAGCCGTGGTGAAGATAGAAAGTTTTTGCTTCTTGGTCTTTAGCATCGACAATCATGCTCTTTATGGCTAGCTTTTTAGATACCTCCAGAACATTTCTCCAGGCATGTGCCAACAGCACACCTCCTAATCCTTTATTGTGAAAAGAGACATCCACAGCTAATCGCGCCAGAAGAGCGCAAGTGATCGGGTAGCGTGGCAATCCCTTGATCATTTTATCGGATAGCTCTGAAGTGGCAATAGAGGTTGAAGTAAGTCCATAATATCCAACGATCCGGTTGGAGTTATCGTCGGACACAGCTACAAATATACGGGTAATATCCTTTTTATTACGATAACGGGCCTGTGTTTTTAAATAGTCATTTAATTGTGGCTTTCCACAATTAAAGTCAGACCGGTTGTGTGCCTTTGTGATTAACTCGATAGCTCTGATACCTGGAATCACGAATTGCTATTCTTTAGGGCTTCGATAGCACGTTTCGCCGCTGGTGTCCGAGGATAAGGTTTGTCGAGAATCTCCACAAAGGAGGCCCACTCCTTTTGTGATAGTGTGATGGACTCATGGGTCTTGATAACTTCTTGTGCTTTTTCCAAAACACTGGAGCGGATAAAAGCAGAAGTTCTGAGGCCCAGCATAGAAGCGGCTGTCTCAACGGTTGACTTCATATCTTCTGGAATGCGTACGTCGAATCTGGCGGTAGCGTTCATGGTCGTCATTTAATAATGCTCCATACATTGTGTACGGTGAAATACCGTGCATATCATATGTCAATGTATCATTTCTGGTATGGAAAGCAAAAAAATTGATTTCAGGTTTAGTAATCTGACAAGTATTTTTTCTAATTCTACTCGGACTCCAGATTATGGTCGCAGGAGTTGCGGATCATGTTTGCTCCACACGAAAGTTTTTTTCTTCCCAATTGTGCCAATATAATGCACTACCCAGCTATTGGTAAGTACGGTATGTCATATTTAGAATTGCTGTATTATTGTCGCTCTCGGTTGACATTACACCATGGTTTCTTGATATACTAACGGTTGCGATTCACTGTAGCTGTGACGCAAGAGTACTTTTTATTAATGGACTTAGAAACGTTGTTTGCAGTAACGATTGGCGTATCTAGGGTAAAATAGCAGGATAGTGTTATATGGGTTTTCCAAAGAAAATTGGGTTATATGATCCCCAGCACGAGCACGATGCTTGTGGAGTTGGTTTTGTTGCTAATGTAAATGGTCAAAAATCTCATGAGATTATTGAGATGGGACTTGAGGTGCTCAATAACCTCACTCATCGTGGTGCGGTGGGGGCAGATCCTTTAACAGGTGATGGTGCCGGCATTCTAATGCAGATGCCCGATGCCTTTTTTCAACAAAAAGCCAAACGATTAAAGATCAAACTACCAAAAGCTGGTGATTATGGCGTTGGTATGATCTTTTTTCCTAAAGATAAAGCCCTTAGAGGATCTTGTATCCGTTTAGTAGAACAGATGATTGCCGAAGAGGGGCAACTGTTACTTGGTTGGCGTACTGTACCTATTAGTGCTGAAGCCCGTATTGGTTATACTGCCAAAGCTTCTGAGCCGGTAATAAGTCAGGTGTTTGTGGGTAGACGTAACGAACCCGAAGATGCTGACGATCTCTGGCTGGAACGCAAACTGTTTATTATCAGACGGCGTATTGAAAATGCGGTGTTGGGGTATGGTGTTGATGAGACAGCAGCCTTCCATATCTCTAGTTTTTCTACCCGGACTTTGCTCTACAAAGGTATGTTTTTAGCTGAGCAGGTTGGACAATATTATCCTGATCTAAGCGACCCAACCATGGTAAGTGCTTTTTCCATGGTGCATCAGCGGTACTCCACCAACACTTTTCCAACCTGGGATTTAGCCCAGCCGTTTCGGATGATAAGCCATAATGGTGAGATAAATACCCTGCGTGGCAACATCAACTGGATGCGGGCCAGGCAAGCCGCTCTTTCATCTCCTTTGTTTGGTGATGATATTAAAAAACTGTTTCCAATAGTTCCTGAGGGGCTGTCGGATTCGGCCTCCTTTGATAGGGCTTTGGAATTTTTGGTTATAAGCGGTCGTTCCCTGCCCCAAGCCATGATGATGATGATCCCTGAGGCATGGGAAAATCATAAACATATGGATGAAGACCGTAAGGGGTTTTATGAGTATCACGCTTCAATTATGGAGCCTTGGGATGGTCCGGCAGCAGTAGCATTTGCCGATGGTCGTTATATCGGTGCTACCTTAGACCGTAACGGTCTGCGTCCGGCCCGTTTTCAGGTCACAAAAGGTGGCCTCTGTATAATGGCCTCCGAAGCGGGAACCTTAACCTTCCCACCCCAAGATATACTCTTTAACGGACGGTTGCGTCCTGGTCGTATGTTTGTTATCGATCTTAAAGAGGGGCGGATTATTGAAGATGAAGAGATTAAATCCAGCATAATCAGTAGCCAACCCTATCGTGAGTGGGTGAAAAATGGCTTGATGCCGCTTGAAACCTTGGCCGAAGGTAAGGCCAGTAACCCGGAAACTGAACCACTGTTAAAAAGGCAAAAAACCTTTGGCTACACCGAAGAGGACCAACATATAATCTTGGCTCCAATGGCTGTAAATGGTCAGGAGCCAACTGGTTCCATGGGTAATGATGCTGCTTTGCCGATTTTATCAGAGCGGCCAGTGTTGGTTTTTAACTATTTTAAACAGCTATTTGCTCAAGTTACCAACCCACCAATTGATCCCATACGCGAAGAGTTGGTTATGAGCTTGCGCATGCAGTTGGGTCCGGTTGGCAATCTGCTTGATGAGTCTCCATCACATGTTGACCGCATATCTTTGCAACAGCCGATTTTGACAAATAGCAATCTTGCAAAAATTCGTGATGTAAACATTAAGGGGTTGAGAGCGCAAACTTTCTCCACTCTGTTTCGGGTAGCAGATGGTTGTAATGGAATGAAATCTGCCATGTCGGCAATTTTTGATCATGTCTCCCAAGCTCTTTCCGATGGGGTAAACCTTGTTATTCTCAGTGATAAAGGTAGCAATGCAGAATTTGCTCCTGTCCCAATTTTATTAGCTGTATCGGCTGTTCACCATAATTTAATTCGTGCTGGTGTACGTAATAAGGCCAGTATAATTGCCGAGACAGGTGAAGCTCGTGAGGTGAACCATTTTGCGCTTTTAGCTGGATATGGTGCTGGAGCGGTAAACCCTTATCTGGCCTTTGAAACTATATCAGAATTAAAAGAGAAGGGTAATTTGCCAGATGATTTAAGCGTAGAAAAAGCCCATGAAAATTATATAAAAGCAATCAACAAGGGTATGTTGAAGGTTTTCTCTAAAATGGGTATCTCCACCCTGTTTAGTTATTGTGGAGCGCAGATTTTTGAATCCATTGGTTTAAGCCGACAGGTTGTGGAGAGATATTTTACCGGAACTGTCTCCCGTATTGAAGGTGTTGATATCTGCGGTATTGCCCGTGAAGTTATAGCACGTCACAGCAACGCCTACGGTGAAAGCCTGGCAGATTCTCATGCTCTTGAGGTTGGTGGGGAATATAAATTTCGCCGTGAAGGCGAGACACATATGTGGACTTCTGAAACCGTCTCTAAGTTACAGCACTCCACCCGGAATAATGACTATGATCTCTACAAAGAGTTTGCCGATTTAATTAATAACCGCTCCCGCGATCTCTGCACACTGCGTGGTCTGTTTGATCTTAATAAAGCCCGTAAGCCTATTTCCATTGATCTTGTGGAGCCAGCAAGTGAAATTGTTAAACGGTTTGTGACTGGAGCTATGTCATACGGCTCCATTTCCAAAGAGGCCCATGAGATGCTAGCCATCGCCATGAACCGCCTTGGAGGTCAGTCCAACACAGGTGAGGGTGGTGAAGATCCTGAGCGTTTCAAACCTCGTCCCAATGGAGATTTAGCCCGCAGTTCTATTAAACAGGTGGCATCTGGTCGTTTTGGGGTTTCAAGCCATTATCTGGTTAACTCCAATGAGATGCAGATTAAAATTGCCCAAGGAGCCAAGCCCGGTGAAGGGGGGCAACTGCCGGGACACAAGGTAAATGAGGTTATCGCCAAAACAAGAAACACAACTCCTGGTGTTACCCTGATTTCACCTCCACCGCACCACGATATCTATTCCATCGAAGATCTGGCCCAGCTTATTTTTGATCTTAAAAATGTAAATCCTACTGGTCGGGTATCGGTTAAGCTTGTAAGTGAAGTTGGTGTGGGAACTGTTGCTGCTGGTGTTTCCAAAGGTCATGCCGATATGATTCTTATATCTGGTGGTGATGGTGGAACAGGTGCCAGCCCGGTTAGTTCTATTAAACATGCTGGTGGTCCCTGGGAGTTGGGCTTGGCTGAGACCCAGCAAACCTTGGTTCTAAACGATCTTAGGGGGCGTGTGCGTTTGCAGACCGATGGTCAGCTACGTACCGGACGCGATGTTGTAATTGCTGCTCTACTAGGAGCAGAAGAGTACGGCTTTGCCACAGCACCTTTGGTGGTTGAGGGTTGTGTCATAATGCGTAAGTGTCATCTAGGCACTTGCCCAGTTGGCATTGCAACCCAAGATGTAGGGTTGCGTAAGAAATTTTCTGGTCGTCCGCAGTTTATCGTCAACTATTTCAACTTTATTGCCAATGATGTACGCCAGATAATGGCGGATATGGGGTTTAGAACCATAGATGATATGATTGGTAGGGTTGATTGTATCAATACTAAAAAGGCAATCAGCCATTGGAAGGCCCAAGGATTGGATTTCACAAGCATTCTTGAAAAACCTGATGTGCCGTCCAATATTGCTGTACGGCAGGTGCAAACACAGGATCATGCAATTGACAAAGTTCTTGATCATAAGTTGATGGAGTTGGCGGATAGGGCATTTGAAACTTTGCAACCAATCTCAATTCATCTACCAATTCTCAACACAGACCGCAGTGTGGGTGCTATGTTGGGAGGTGCCATCTCTAAACAGTTTGGTGCTAGTGGGCTTCCT
>JADFYX010000067.1 GCA_015232795.1 Magnetococcales bacterium | reverse complement strand
ATCATTCTTCTCCCACTTATACTGTCTCTGACCACCTTTTGGGTACTTAATTCCCAGAAACAACATATACTCAACAGCCCTATCCAAAATGTGATTAGCCAGTTGCAGAGACAACTGCAGGTGGAAACTTCTAATCTCCAGACACTCTTGGATACTATTTCCAAGATAAACACCATACGGTCGGCATTTATCTCAAATGACAGGGAAAAATTATTACAAGAAAGTTTATCAATCAACAAATCTCTGCACGATAATAACAACATCACCCACTTTTATTTCCATGGTTTTGACAGAGAAAATTTCTTGCGAGTACATAATCCTGACCGTTATGGGGATTTAATCAACCGCCAAACAATTCTTATGGCACAACAGACGGGTACAGTTGGGCATGGCGTTGAACTTGGGCCTTTAGGCACGTTGACTCTGCGGGTCGTGATACCATGGAATTATGATGGACATCTAATTGGCTACTTGGAGCTGGGTAAAGAGATTAGTCACATTATAGACAATATCCAAGAACAATTTGGAGTGTCCCTCTACACTTTTATCTACAAAAAACATTTAAACCAGCAAGGCTGGAAAAATGGCGTTGAAATGCTGGGATTTCATGCTGATTGGGATAAATTCCAGGAGTTGGTTCTAATACTCAATCAAAACAACAAACTTCCCAAAATGGTGCACAAATATATCGCTGATGGCAACTGGATGTCGGACAATCCATCAGAAACAATCATGGTAGGTCAATATGGGGCTTCCAGAGACTTTCACTTTTTCAGTATACCTATTTATGATATCAAGCAGATTATAACCGGACGCATCATAGGTGTTCATAGGCATGATGCTTTCAGCAGAAGTAGCTCCATTGCAACAATCATATTTTCTGCAACTCTTTTTCTGTCAGCTTTGCTGGCATTTGCGTTATATAGAATTCTGAGCCGTGTAGAGTGTAAGATCAAATATGATGAACAACTGAATTACGATGCCATGCAATCGCGTATTGCAATAACGTCTCTGCTGGAAACCAGTACGGAAAAGTTGTCCTTGTCAAGACAATTGGATGTGGCATTGGAGATTATTCTTGCAGTAACTTGGTTGGGATTTGAATACAAAGGCTCTATCTTCTTGTTTGATGAACAAGAAAAAAATCTTATACTCGTCGCTCAAAGAAATCTGAACGAACACCTCTTATCTGCATGCCAGAAAATTCCTCTCGGCTACTGTCTTTGTGGTCGGGCTGCTGAACAACGTAGCATCATCTATGCAGAGAAAATTGATGAAAGACACGAAATCCATTTTGATGGAATGGAAGAGCATGGGCATTACTGTATGCCAATTTTGTCTAATGAGCGTTTGTTGGGAGTCTTAAACCTCTACTTGAAGCCTAATTTTACCAACCACATAGATGGTGATGCCTTTTTGTCCACAATTGCAAGCACATTGGCTGGACTAATAGAACGACGGCAAATGGAAGATAGTTTACACAAAGCAGAAGAACATTTGAAAGAACTGGCACATTATGATGATTTGACCAGCTTACCAAATCGAGCTTTGTTCAGAGAACTACTGGAGCAGAATCTAGCTCATGCCCGAAGAAACAAGAGTCTGCTAGGAATCGTATTTCTAGACCTGGATAAGTTCAAGTATGTTAATGACACTCATGGCCATGAAGTTGGTGATCTTTTACTAAAGGAGGCTGCCCAACGTATTAAAGGGTGCTTGCGTGAAGGTGACACCGTCGCACGCTATGGAGGTGATGAATTTGTAATAGTGCTTCCTGAATTGACTGGACAAAAAGAGGCTGGACATGTCGCCCAAAGGATTGTTAACTCCCTACAACAACCCTTCAATATACAAGGAAACCAGTGCGATATCGGAACCAGCATTGGAATTAGCCTGTTTCCAAAAAGTGGTAAAACTCCAGACATACTTATAAAAAATGCTGATATTGCGATGTACGCTGTCAAGAATAGTGGTCGCAATCATTACAAATTTTACAAACCAGAAATGACAATAAGAGAACAGGGTTGATGCCCAATTTTTTTGCAACAATGGATCAGGCAGCTCATATTATATCTGAAGAAAACTTATGCAACGATAGGGGATAAATGACTCACTGCCGAATCCAAGTTGAAGAGTTTCAGGTATGAGTGTTCCGTCAAACCTGGAAAATGTACTGTTTGAGATGTGTTTTTGAGAAATATGTGGTAGAGTTTCCGACCGTTGTAAAAATATTTAGAAAATGTAGGATATGTTAAAAACTTAAAGAGTACCAAGCAGTCAAATAGTAACAATGTTATTGGCATCAACCAGGGGAAAACAATGTACAAACCGTTGGATAAAGATGAGTCTTCAGAAGAGATAACTGTTACCCCAATAATTATTAGCATCTTGTTTTTTTGTGGATTTGTTACAGTTATATTCAATACAGTGCAATATTTCCATCATAACAGTGATCATGAACAGATAACTAACAATGTAACAAGGCTGAAAAAGACTTCTCGTTGTGAAAATTGTGATCTCTCTAGTGTAAATTTAAATGGAGCTCAGCTTAATAAGACTGAATTAGCAAATGCTCTCCTCAAATCTGCTACCATGACCCATTCAAACCTACAACATGTTGACTTAGAAAAAGCCAACTTGGAGGGGACGAATCTTCGTAGTGCTAATTTATTTAGAGCAAATTTAACTCACTCATTTTTGAATAATGCGTTGCTGGATAAGGCAAATCTACAACATGCAGAAATGAATGGCGCCGATCTTAGCGGAGCTAGTCTTTCCAATGCCAATCTACAATTTGCGGAACTAAGCAATGCTAGACTCTATAATGCTGATTTTCATAATGCAGATATCACTGAAGCAAACATGGAAAAAGCTAATTTTGATGAAGCAAAATTAAATGGTGTAAAAGCGCAGTTTGTAAACTTTAAATATTCAAGTTTTATTGGTACTGACCTCTCAGGTGGAGATTTCCGCGAATCAGACTTCCATGGTGCTATAATAGATGGAGTCAATTTGCAGGGGGCGCATTTTGATGGTGCACGCTGGATAAATGGTATAGCTTGTAAGGAAAATTCAACTGGTAGATGTATACAATAATTTTTTTCTAGATTTAATCTAGCTGCAATGGCCGGGCTGGAGTGAAGTGGTGGAAGAAAGCTGTTACAGGATCTGGGGCTGGGATGTTGCGTTCCCTGACATCTGGTGTTGAGATAGCAGCTAGTTTTTGCTCCAAAAGCAACATACCGGCAATTTTAAAATCTAGCTCTGAATCAATATCGATTGAACGCTCTGGGGGCATGATATGAGCGTATGATCCGCCATTCATGAATTTTTTATGCTCACGCAACCAATCTGTTCTTGTTACATACACTGCACCATTTAACGTGTAGGCCGGGGGTAATTCCTGGCGTTGGCAACTTGAGAGATCCTGGGGCATTATTGGTTGCATGGCGTTATCCTTACCCAAGGAGTACATCCAATAGGGACTTTTACCAGCAGCTACAACAGATACACACGAGGGGGCATTTTGGGTTAGGCATATCTGTATTGCCATATCAATATCTTCTGCCAACCTTAATGGTGCTGTTGGTTGTAGCCAGACAATATAATCATATTGTTGGGGAACTGAATCCAAGGCGTGGAGTGCCACATCAATTGAGGTTGCCTCATCACCAGCCAGGCTAGCTGGGCGAACAAAAGGTACTTCACAACCCCACTCTTTTGCCACCTCAACAATTTTCTCATCGTCAGATGATAAAATAAGCCGATCAATAAAATTAGACTCGTGGGCTGCTTCAATTGTCCAGGCGATCATGGGCTTACCAGCCAAATCGAGGATATTCTTACCGGGCAAGCCTTTAGAACCGCCTCTGGCAGGGATAATCCCGAGTACAGTGCATTGGTCTAACACGGAAAATGCTCCTGATAATCTTGACAGGCTTGATGAAAATCCCCTTGCTGACCAATATCCAACCAATAATCGAAAAACGGAAAAGCTGCTGTTCTATGACCATTATCGATAATCTGCCGAAAGAGATCCGGCATATCAGAGTTGGCTGTTTGTGTCAGATATGGCAATACATCAGGGTTTAACATATAGATACCAGCATTTACAAAATAGGAGTGGGTCGGTTTTTCTTCAATACCCACCAGTTGATGCTGATCTACATCAACAACACCATAGGGGATGGTCTGCTCAATTTTGCGTACACACAAGGTTGCTTTAGAGCTTTGTGTGTTGTGAAATTCAAGCAAATCGTTAAAATTAATTCGGGTTAAAAGATCACCATTCATAACAAAAAACGGCTCTTTGGGAGTTTCCGGCAGCAGAGCCAGAGAGCCAGCAGTACCAAGACGCTCTTGCTCTTCTAGATAATCAATTGTTACACCCCAGTTGGAACCATCGCCAAAATACTCTTTTATCATCTCTTTTTTATAATTTACAGAGAGAAAAAAACGGTGATAACCGTTGGCGATATAGCTCTCTAAAATCAACTCTAAAATCGGTTTATCCCCCACTTTTAGCAAAGGTTTTGGACACTCTTTGGTTAACGTTCCTAAACGGGAACCAAGACCGCCAGCCATGAGAACCACCCAGTTATTGCGTTTTTTGGGACGGGCCAACTCACGTAGGGTTTTTAAACCAACAAGAAGACCACCATCATCGACAATAGGAATGTGTTCGATGGTTTTTGCTGTCATAAGTGAGAAAATTTTTTCGGTAGAGTCCACCTCATTAGCAACAAAGGGGGTGCTACACATCACTCGAGTTACTGGCTCTGACAAGGATACGCCACCCATTAGACCACGGCGAATATCTCCATCAGTGATAACACCAATCAAACGGTAGTTAGCATCCACAACCAAGGCAACACGCAAAGCCCCACGGTCTATAACCGTCATGGCCTCCATGATGGTTGCATCTGTTAACAATACTACTAAACGCCAATTTTCTACAGAGGTCACTGTTTTCTCCATCCTTAAATAATAGTAATCTGGGGAGAGACTTATTTTTAGGAATGCAAAGTTAATACCATCTATATAAATATTGTTATCTATTTGATTATTATAGAATTTTGAAATTAATAATATATTCAATTAGGCAAGAACTGCCGCCGGAACTCCTACCACAACTACACCATCAGGCACGTTATCCAAAACCACAGCCCCTGCACCAACCACACTTGAGGCACCAACAACCACACCTTGTATTATAGTGGCCCCACAGCCAATATGCGCCCCGACTCCTATCTCCACCCCACCTGCGACGACTGCTCCTGTGGCAATGTGGACATGATCGGCAATTTTTGTATCATGCTCAACAACTACCCCACTGTTAATAAGCACATTGTCACCTATGGAGCATCCGGTCTGGATAATCGCCCCAGCCATTATTTGCGCCCCTTCTCCAACCACTACATCATCTGCAATATTGGCTGTTGGATGGATAACTGTTGCAAACTTATAACCGTCCTGTAAAAATTTATTGTAGACTTCGGCACGTTTAGCAGTAGAGCCTACAGAACCCACACCATTTAAGAGACTCACTTCTGTAGGGGGATAATTAAAAGTTAACTCCTCCTCTTGCCCCAAGAGAGGAATTTCGGCAAAAGTACCTCTCAATTTTGTTGCCACGGGGTCTATAATGCCAATTACATCTTTTTTGCCTCCCCCAGCCTGCAAAGCAGCAAGAAGAACCCTGCCATGTCCACCACAACCCAATAAAATCAAAGATTCACATTTATTCAATGGCCTCATCCTTTACAAAATCCCGTCTGGCACGACATCCCAACCAAGACCAATAATTAACAGGTGAAATACCCATGCCGGGACGTTTTACCCCTAGATTTTCATCAGTAAATACAGCCCCCTTGGCAATATCTGTGAGGGCTGTAAGGCTGCTTCTAACCACACTTCTGTTTTCATTTTCACTATTGGTGCTAAACTTTTTAGCCACCCCCAAAGCCAACTCCACCTCCCGGATACCCTTTACCATCTCTTTTAACTCATCAACGTTCAAAGAGGCTTTATGGTCCGGCCCTGTCATGGTTTTGTCCATGGTGAAATGTTTTTCAATAACCCTCGCACCCCGTGCTACCGCTGCCAGTGGAGCGGAAATTCCCAAACTATGGTCCGAAAAGCCCACATCAAGAGCAAAAGCCTTATGCAAAATATCCATAGCCCGTAGATTAATATCCTTCATTGGTGCCGGGTATTGGGTTGTGCAGTGGAGAAGAGTTACTTTATCTTGCAAAGCCTGCTGGCTTTCTGGAGTTGCATAGGCTTGGGAAAAACCCTTTAGAGATGGTGGCAAAGAGCTGTTTGAAAGACCATAGGCCAAAATCATCAAAGCCTGCTCTACCTCACCTAAATTTGAGAGTCCAGTGGAGAGAATAATATTGGCTCCACTCTGTCCTGCTGCCAGCAATAAAGGGCCGTGGGTTATGGCTCCTGAAGATAGTTTTATTTTTTCAAGACCCAACTGCTTGATTAAAAAATCTAGGGAGCCACAATCAAAAGGGGTAGAGAGAAATTCGATATTTTGCTCTTGGCAATGGGTTTTTAAACGCTGGTGGTCTGACTCTGATATAGCGAGTTTTGCAAGCATTTCCCCTTGGGTTTCGTCTGCCTGTCCTGCCATTTTTTGATAGCTGGCCTTCGCGGCCGTAGCTGCGACCAACTGCTCAACATTAAAGGTTTGAAATTTTACCCCATCCACCCCTGCCCCAACCGCAGCATCAATCATCTTGAGGGCAAGATCAATATTGCCGTTATGGTTTACCCCTGCCTCGGCTATTATATATACTCTTGGTAATGTATCTCTACTCATAACCACTCCAAATCATGAAATTTTTTATTTGTCAGACTGCTAAAATCGGTTTTACGCAGTATTTGCAATATATTCTGGGCACAATTACCCTGACCATAAGGGGAGTCGTTTTCTTGTTTTTCGCTCTGTAAAGCCTTGTTGATGGTAGCGGCGATAATATTGGCATCATCTCCACAATCAAAAACCGAGTTGGCTTTTAACCTGCCATCTTGCCTTGGACCTATATTTACCGTTGGCACACCAAAAAATGGAGCCTCAATAAGCCCACTTGAAGAGTTCCCCACCACCAGATCCACATGCTGCAAAAGACCAAGATAGAGACGAGAGCCTAAATTATCAAAAAGTACTGTCTCCTCTGGACGACCAGAGACAAATTCGGCAAGAATTTTGTTGATTTTCCTGCCACCAACATCTGCATTGGCTTTGGTAAAAATAATACGGGTATCGGCAAACTGTTCTAAAGCCATAAGCAATCCACCCAACCCCCCTGCCCCGGACTCCCCCAAAGTTGGAGGATGATAGGTGACTAAAAAATTACGTTTACCAAGGGTAAATCCGGTCTCCGACTCCCAGGTTTCCCTATCAGGAAATTCTCCCAAAACAAGATGATCCAACCCCGGTGCACCAACATTAAACACCCGGCTTGGCTCTTCCCCCATTTGGATCACCCGTTGTTGATACGGCTGGGCAGCTACAAAATGGAGGTGGGACATTTTAGTGATAGCATGTCTTATGGAGTCATCAATAGCCCCTTGGGAGAGTTCGCCACCATGGATATGGGCAACAGGAATTTGTGCTGGCAGAGCGGCCTGTACAGGAGCCAACATTTCAAAACGGTCTCCCAAAACCATAACCAGATCAGGTCGCAAACGAGCAAAGGCATCGGCAAAACCCACAATCCCCAAACCGATGGATTTAGCCGTTCCTACAGCCGTATCACTGGAGAGAAGCATCTCTACCTTGGCATCAACCCTAAACCCTTCTGCCTCAATGGCCAAACCTGTCAAACCAAACTCTGGGGATAGATGCATACCTGTGGTTATGAGTTGTAACTGGAAATCTTCTGCTTTATTGAGAGCATGAAGCAACCAATAGAGCAATCCATACTCTGCTCTCGTACCTGTTACGACACATATTTTTTTCTTAGACATAAAATATCCCGGCGACAATACTTATATTAATTAGAAACCATCTGTAAAAATTTGCTGATAACCTCATCTTGATCATCAGGTGATAGTCCTGTTGAACACGGCAGCACCACAATTTTTGCCCAGATACTTTCACAGACCCTAAAATTATTTTTGGGTACATGTAAATAGGGTTCTTGCAGATGAATGGGCTTCCAAAAAGGGCGGGAATCCACACCACTTTTTTTGAGGTGGTCTAACAAAGCCCCTATCCGCACTTGATCGGCCTCTTCAACCAGCACCCCAGAAAACCAGCAACTACTCCGGTTATTTGCATTTGGCCTGCTATAATCGGGAAAAGGCGACAGACCCGGTATATCAGCAAAAGCCTGATTGTATATCTTACGAATCCGCTGTTTGGCAGAGACCAACTCGGTAATGCGTTCTAACTGGGCACAACCAATGGCAGCCTGAACATTATTCATCCGATAGTTAAAACCAACCCGGTCGTGGTCATAACCCGGCCCATTTCTAGCGGTAGTGGTCAGGTGCTTTAACAAATCCATCAACACCGGATCATCCCCCACAACCATACCACCCCCACCACAGGTCATGGTCTTGTTGCCATTAAAAGAAAACACTGTTAAATCAGCCCCTAACGCCCCCACAGGTCGTTGGTTATCTATGGCTCCCAATGCTGCTGCACCATCGGCTACCACTGGTAGGTCATACTGTTTGGCAATTTTAACAATGGCATCCATATTGGCTGGCATACCCAGGGTATGTACCGGCATGATAGCAGATATACGTCGTCCTGAAGGAATATGGATAACCTCACCATCCCTTATCTCTGTTTCCACCTCTAGCTGCTGGGCCAACTGTTCACAATCAATATTCCAGCTTGCAGGCTCCACATCAAACAGCCAAGGATCGGCCCCACAATAATTGATGGCATTAGCAGAAGCGATAAAGGTTAAAGATGGCAGAACAACCAGATCACCAGCTTTAACCCCAACAGCAACCAATGCAGCATGCAGTCCTGCGGTTCCAGAAGCTGTTGCCACGCCGCGAAGATTGCCCGAAGCAGTTGCTACCATCTCCTCAAAACGGCTGACAAAGGGACCAACACAAGAGACAAAATTGCTGGTTATGCACTCCGTAAGGTACTGGTTTTCATTGCCACTTAAATCTGGTATTGCTAATGGGATCATCTGTACAACTCCTCTGCCAGAATCTACATTTTTTGATCAAGATTACGGTTTGTAACCTGATGGTTTAGATCTGGGACTGAAATTTTAATGGCTTTAGAAATGTCGCTTGTCGACCAATAGTCGCTATCACGAATTTCTTCTAATTCAGTAATAGTCTGAGAGAGGGCAGATTCATCTTTAGGTGGCTGGGTAGCAATGATATCCACCCCTTTAAAACGACCACTTATTGCCTTTTCACCTTGACCGACAAACTCCTCTTGGAACTTTTCACCACTGGTATCACTACCACTAAAATAGCAGGGCCACTCTTTTGTGCTATACATTTTGCCCCTTTCAGCTATGGTAATGGCCTCATTATCCGAACCACAGCGTATGGGGGTAAATCCCCTCTTTTTTAAATACAGTTCAGCAATTTGGGAAAATGTAATCAGATCAGTTTTTGCATTAAGACGAGGTATGAAAATATCCCGGTTATCCCCCAAAAAGCAGGCCATGAGACACAACTGCCCCGACTCCTCATGGGAGATAAAATATCTTCTAACATCGTTGGGAGCAGAAAAAGGTTGCCCCTTTTCAAAACGCCGACCAAAACCGTGCAATAGACTGCCATCTGAAAACGCTACATTGGCAAAACGCGAAGTTGTATAGGGCACACGGTCGGAAAATGAGTAGAGAAGCCGCTCCATAAGAGCCTTACTTGCCCCCATTAAATTAGCAGGATTTACAGCTTTATCAGAAGATACAGAAAAAATCTTCGTCTCCCCACTTTTAACCAATACCCTTAACAATCTCTCTAAAGAGAAGAGATTTGTCTCCAACATCTGCATAAGACTAAAGGGGTCTCTCTCTACTCGTACATGTTTTAGAGCTGAAAAATTTACTACATAATCGTAGCTCTTTTGTGACTCTAAAAAATGGTTGAACATAAGAGAACCCATGGAGATTGATATGGTCATAAAATCATCAGGAAGTTTTAAAGACGATGAACGCAGATCACGCACCAACTCAACAAGGTTGTTCTCTGCCGGGTCTACCAGATGCACACACTTGGGTTTGTAGTTCATCAACTGCTTAACAAAAGCACTGCCTATGGAACCAGCAGCCCCCACAACCAGGATGCGCTTGGAGTTTATCTCCTTGGTAAGCTGTTTTTTGCCCTTTGCCAAATCATTGTGAAAAAGAGATTTGCTGCGACCCAATATTTTTTTTAATATTTGCTTTTCCATGAATTTTTTACCTAACCGATATTAAGAATATTGTTCGAGAAAATGTTTGGCAGCCATATTTTGCGGATCATCCTGCAAAATTTTTCTAAAAACCTCGCAAGCCAAGGTGATATTACCCATATCACCATATAGTTTTCCCAGCTTTTGTCGCACCACAAAATCTTCTCCAATTACATCAAGATAGTGCTTATACTTTTCTATGGCTTTTTCAGACTCTCCTGTTAAGCGCAGAAGATCGGCATAAAATGGGGTAA
>JADFYX010000066.1 GCA_015232795.1 Magnetococcales bacterium | reverse complement strand
CAGAGACTAGACAACCTGCCTAAATGAGATAGATAATTGCCAACAAAAAATATAACAGTGCGATTATCTATTATTAAGGGTTGAATATTAAGGTATGAATTTGATTGATCTAAACACCATAAGCAGCCCTGCATCAGTTTTACTTATACTTGGTGGAGTTTTTTTACTTTCGGTGGTTGCTGATTTTCTCGGGGAATTGATTCGCCTGCCTAGAATTAGTTTTTTACTGTTAATTGGTCTGGCTGTTGGCCCTCTTGGCCTAAACATAATATCTACAAGCGGTGAACATCAATGGCTCTCAGTAGCAGCCGATATTGCACTGGTTATGGTCGGCTTTATGTTAGGAGGTCACTTTACCATCTCCGCTATCCGCGAAAACGGTACATTGGTTTTGTGGTTTTCTATCGCCATAGTCATGGCTTCAATAGTTGTAATGTTTTGCGGCCTTTTATTGTTGGGAGCTTCAGTTGAGGTGGCACTTCTTTTAGCAGGAATTGCCACAGCCACAGACCCAGCAGCAGTTATTGACGTTATCAAAGAGACAAGGGCAAAAGGTCTCTTCACCGACACCTTAATGGGAATAGTAGCAATTGATGATGCCTTGGGTTTAATTGCCTTCAGCATTCTATTGGCTGTGGCTCAATCCATTAATGGTGGTGCAGATTGGGGCCATGTTCTCTTTAGTTTTTGGGAGATTGGTGGGGCTTTAATTTTGGGGGGTGGCCTTGGTTTTATAATGGCTCGCACACTCTCTTATCTCCATAAAGAAAACTGCCCGCAACAAAAAGATCGTATTTTCATGGATACTCTGGGCTTTGTTCTTTTATGCGGTGGCCTTGCCTTCTATTTAAAGCTCTCATTCCTTCTAGCCTCCATGATGTTGGGTATGGTAGTGGTAAATATGATCCCCAAAAATTGCGTGCAAATTTTTCATGCAATTGAGAGTATTGCATGGCCATTTTTAACCCTATTTTTTGTCTTTGCTGGTGCCTCTTTACAGCCTGACTCCCTCCCGCAAATCGGCATGATCGGCTTGGGTTATGTTGTATTGAGAATTTTTGGCAGAATTTTTGGTGGTTGGATTGGCGGGGTTAAGTCAAAAAAAGTTATGCGCAACTGGATGGGATTAGCATTGATGCCCCAAGCAGGGATAGCTCTGGGAATGGCACTTATCGCCACACAACAGTTTCCTCACCTACAAGAAACAATATTACCAATAGTTGTTGGTTCCACAGTTTTTTTCCAAATTATCGGCCCTATTTTAACCCGCCTTGCTTTGTTCAAAGCTAAAGAGAACCCAAATTAACCTTATTCTAAGAGTGTTTTAAGCAACAAAAGGGGGCCGTTTTAAACTATATGGAAAATCTCAGCGAAAATATTTACAATGCAGATTATTACAGGTCCATGCGTGGAGATGGAAAAAGTGGAAAACTATTATACGACATTTTTTTTAAGCAAGTTTCTGACCTACCCCTCAATCAACTGACCTGTTTAGATGTAGGATGTGGTAGGGGAGAGTTTCTAGCCTACCTGATACGAGCAGGGGCTAAAGATATATATGGTTTTGATTTTTCTCAAACTGCCATTAAAGAGAGTCACGACTGCTTGAGAGAACTCGTTCCTCCAGATAAAATCAATAACATTAAATGTGGATCAATAGAGCAGCCGGATTTATATCCAGATAATTTTTTCGATCTCATAACCATGATGGATGTTGTTGAACATCTCAATCCCCATCTCCTTGCCTCTGGTCTAAAAAATATTCAGAGATGGCTCAAGCCAGGGGGTCGATTAGTGATACACACTTTCCCAACTTTAGGTCCCCACCGACTTTACCAAACCTATTTACGTCTGACAGGAAAAAAGGAGCTAT
This sequence comes from Magnetococcales bacterium, assembly GCA_015232795.1. GTDB lineage: Bacteria > Pseudomonadota > Magnetococcia > Magnetococcales > JADFYX01. Next base: position 8,824 of record JADFYX010000066.1, on the reverse strand, counting down.
TATCTCAGATTGATGCAATTCATTGTAATCCTCAAACCCAGTCAAGCATGCTACAGTATCTCAAAGATGCTAAATTGATTTGCGAAAAAATTTGGCTACAAAATGATTTAATATACACATCAACTGCTTACAACCAGATGGCTGATGGAGCACTTAAAAGTTGCACAAAGTTTTTTATACATGATTTACTGCAAATTAATCTGTTACAAAGTATATTGAGCAAGATTGGCATGGCTGAATATGCCAATCTCTCAATCTACAGTCTGTGTACTAAAAAAAACGCTGTCAGTTGATTCATGTTTCATAGTGATACCAATAATAGCTGATATTTAACAATAAACTTGTTCGCTTCTGGTGACTTGATGTTCAATTCGTTCAAACATTTTTTAATACTGTTTAACACCATTCGAAACTTCCTGATTGATGGCTTGAGAACCAGCCGACCTATTTTTTTTGTTAGATTGTTACGCGGCTATATAGCAGTCCGACTTTTCTCAAAAGCCAGAATCCAATATCTTGAGATTATGATTACCCACGCATGTAATGCTAAATGTGATTTTTGCTCCAATGAGTTGTATGATCGCCGTGACCGCAAACAGTTACTGAATCGGGAAAAAGTAGAATCTATCATTCGCCAAGCAGCGGATATGGATATCCCAATTCTCTGCTTTTTGGGTGGAGAACCGTTGTTGGACCCAAATCTATTCCACTATCTGGAGTACACATATGATCATGGCATGATGTCTATGGTTGGCACTAATGGTCAATTTTTAACAGAAGAGAATATTAAACAGCTCAAAAAATCCCATGTAGGTAATATAGTTGTTACCATATCCTCAACAGATAAAAAGATTAATGATCAAATAACCAATCTGGAAAACTATTTGGACAATGCATTGGCGGGAATTCGACGTGGTATAAAACATGGCATACCCATGACTTTAAAAGCTGTTGCTAGCCAAGAACATTTTAAATCTGGGGAGATACAAAGAATCATTGCTTTGGCTAAAGAGCTAAACATTCCCCTCTCCATCAACCCGGTTGTCCCCACTGGAGCAGCTTTAAAGAACTATGAAAACAAGACTTTAGACAGCACTCTACAAGAAGATCTTGATGCATTGGTATTGCAACATAATAGTGTAAGCACACATTTGACCAACAACTATTTTGGTTATGGTTGCCCAGCAGGTAGGGCATATTTGGGTATAACAGCATTTGGAGATATCATCCCTTGTTTTTTCATGCCTATATCCTACGGCAATATATGGGATACACCACTGCAAGATATTTTTAACCGGGTTTTACGTTCTCCTCTTTTTAAAGAGGGGGCTAGTACTTGTGTTGCTGCATACGATGACAACTTTATCAAAGAAGTTATTGCACCGTGTTTCGATGATCTAACACCCAACAAACAAATTCCTGTTCCTATTGAATTTCATCCAAAGTTTGATAGCAAAATAGATTCTTTGGATATTTAACCTTATATAAAGCCCATTAATAGGCTGTGCCAGGTACGTGCTTACAACTGCATAATCCAGGATAATGTGTGATATTTAGGAAATATACGGCAAGAAGAGGCTAAATATAGATAAAACCAACTTAAAAACAGTTTGCAATACCCCACATAACCTAATATATTTCATCTATAATGTTAGAAACAGCGTTAAGGATCATCTGTATTTAATCTAGGTTAATTGGTTACAAATAAAAAATATTTAAATGGGCTTATCACAAATTAACAGTGATACCTCCCACTGGGAAAGCAATCTATCATGGCAAAATATATCACAACACTGTTTGTTATTATCTCCATGTCTCTTGCTACATCAGCATATGCACAAGATAAAGATTTAGAGAAATATCTGCTAAATAATATTAAAACCACCATGATAGATGTAAATGCAACAGGCTCAAGAGGCTCTACACTGTTACATTGGGCAGCAAAAAGTGGTTATCCCACAATTGTGCAATATTTAATTGCAAAAGGGGCAGATACAACTCGTTTTGATAACTATGGCACAACACCAATACAGGCAGCCATTGATGGCATGACTCCTCAAACAGGTAAAATAGTTCATCTTTTGCAAACTGCAATCAACGAAAAAGGTAAAAAGGGAAGCGAACAAATTTACAATGAGTTGGTAACATCTACCAATAACTATAATTCACAAAAATCTTCCCCCACAGATAATTTTACCCTCCCCACAAATACAGAAAAAACTGTTCAAGAGATAATTAAGGCAAAAGATCTAGAGATAAAATTGTTACAAAACAAAATATCCCAGTTAAATAAATCTCCCAATAAAACCAGTTCTGGCAAACCTGATGAAAAAAGTAAAATATTAATTAAGTCACTCAGTTATGAGCTGGAAGAGACAAAAGAAAAACTGACCAATCTTGCAGAAGAAAACAAACAGCTAAAGGGGCAAATTAGCTCCATCAATTTTTTCGACTATTTTAAAATTGATTATTTGTTTTCGGCTCAAGGATTAAGAAAAAAATAAAATTTTTGCATAAATATTAATGTCTAAACATGCTACTGTCAGGTTTTGGTGTGGATAGATTAAAAAAAACAGACAGGGGCTAGGATAATGTCCAGCATAAAGACCTCAACTAAACTGCATTTATTTATCGCTATTTTTACCGTAATCATCTTGTATTTTATCAATTTGCTTCATGGAAATATCAGTGAATTTAACAATTCTTGGCACAGATACATTAATCAAATTGCCAGCCGACAGATACTTTTACAAGATGTAAAATCACATTTTGGCTATGGTGGAGCCATCCACAATTTCAAAAATTATCTTATTAGAAACCAAGAAGAATATCGTATGCAAGCAGATGATGATTTTAAAAATATATTGAGCAGTATTAAGTATTATAGAGCAATTCCCGACCTTAGTGAATTTGAAAAAGAGGCTCTAAACAGTATCTCAGATGTTACTCTCAATTATCAGAAACAGCTTGGAATTGTTGTTGCTATGCATAAACAAGGGTCTAGCATCAAAATGATAGATCAAATTGTAAAAATTGATGATACTCCTGCTATAAAAGCTTTTAACACTCTTCAAAATGAGTATGACAATTTAACCGCTGAGAGTTCCCTATCCATAAAAGATTGGGGTAAAAAGAGTTATAAATACACTGTAACTGTATTTTTGCTTGTAGCTGTGTTCTCTTTGAGTTTTGGTGCTGTTATCACAAAATTTATCCGATCCAAGTTAAAAAGTTAAGCTTGCTGTTTTTATGCTAAAATATCACATGCCGTTGTATCGCCCTCCTTCAGAGGGGGAAAATCTGATTATTCAAGCTACGTTGGGTTGCAGCTTTAATCGCTGCACCTTCTGCTCCATGTATCACGAAAAAACATATACTGAACGTTCAATTGACGATGTTCTGTTGGACATTGATCAAGGAGCTAGTGAGTGGTCCAATGCAAGCCGGGTTTTTCTTGCTGATGGTGACGCGCTTGCTCTGCCAACTGACCATCTCATAAAAATATTAGATCATCTAGCACTACGTCTACCTAAATTAACCCGCGTCTCTTGCTACGCCCTACCAGCAAATTTGTTAAAAAAATCCCTAGCTGAGTTAACTCTTTTGCAAGAACATAAACTAAATTTACTATATTATGGCATTGAGAGTGGTCATGCTCCTCTATTAAAAACCATCCACAAAGGGGCCACACCTTGGGGAATGGAAGAAGGGTTGTTAAAAGCAGAGCAAGCAAAAATGAAAATATCGGCTACAGTGGTTTTAGGGCTGGCTGGACAAGATGGCTGGAAAGAGCATATTGATGGCACTGTAGAGCTACTAAAAAAAGCACCTATAAACTATCTATCAACACTACAGCTTTTTTTAGATGATTCGGTACGACCACAATTTTTGGCCGGATTTAAATCTGCTTTTAAGTTTCAAGATGACTGGGCTATTTTAACGGAACAGTACCGCCTAATTGAAAACCTGACTACATTACCAAAACGGGTAATATTTCGCTCCAACCACGCCTCCAACGCTCTGGCTCTAGCTGGCAACCTACCCAAAGACCGCCAACGTCTGTTATCAGAAATCAAAGCTGCCCAAGAGGGAACAAAAAGCCTACGCCCAGATTTTTTACGGGGGTTATAAAATAGTTTGGGTAAAAATTATAGATATAAAATTTAGCTAAAAACACAATTTTTTTCTACTCTGCATAATCCTTATAACGCTCCATAACCTCTTCTATTTCTGACCTCATACCTACAAATAGTCGTGCCAAATTAGGATCAAAATGTCCTCCGGACTCTTCAGTTATAAATGCCAAGGCATCATCAATAGACCACGATTTTTTGTATGGCCTAACTGAGATTAACGCTTCAAATACATCACAAACGGCAATCAGCCTTCCAGCAAAAGGAATATCTTCTCCTTTTAGTCCATTTGGATAACCTTTACCGTTCCATTTTTCATGATGGGTCAGGGCCATTTGTGCACCGAGGTTTAGAAGATCGGCACTCTGCTTACCTATTATTTCATGCCCAATAACCGGATGTTTTTTTATCACCTCAAACTCTTCATCTGTGAGCTTTCCTGGCTTAAGTAGTATTTTGTCTGGAATCCCAATTTTGCCAACATCATGCATTGGGGCAGCATGATTTATCAACTCTGCTTGACCCTCTCCAACCCCAGCTTTTAAAGCAAGAATTTGGGAAAAACAACTCATACGGGCAACATGCATTCCTGTCTCATTATCACGATATTCAACTGCTCTGCCCAGTTGATTTATGACTTCAATTCTTGTTACTTCCAGCTCAACATTACGTTTTGAAAGTTGGGCTGTACGTTTTGCTACCTGTTCTTCTAAAAGCCTCTTTTGATCATTAAGAAGCATCCTTTGGGTATTCATATCTATATGGGTTTTTACCCGTGCTAGAACCACTGGTTGACTTACTGGTTTAATAAGATAATCTACAGCACCCAACTCAAAACCTTTGGTTTCATCTTCCACACCAGATTTAGCCGTTACGAACAGGATTGGTATATCACGAGTTTTTTCATCTGCTTTAAGTATTCTGCACACTTCGTAGCCGTCCATCTCTGGCATCATTATATCCAACAAAATTATGGATGGTTTATTTGCTGATTTAGCAATCATAATCGCCAACTTACCATCCTTAGCAGCTTGAATTTTGTAGTAAGGGCTGAGAATACCCTTCATGACATCAATATTCTCAGTGGTGTCATCAACAACAAGAACGGTCTTGCGGGAAGGCTTTGCTGGATTATTCATAGCTGTTATTCTCGATATTATCGCAAAGAACCCCAATTAAATCGGGTTTGCTTTGATAGGGGTTATCAAATTTTTGCAAAATTATATTTTTTCTTTTTCTGTCAGCGAAATTTAGATCTACTATTTGCTGGGTCAAACTACTATCTCCATTTTTCAGAAAATCTGCAATAACTTTTTGCACTTTTATTGTGTCATCTGCACCTAAAAGTTCAGCCAGACTTGTTAGAACACTGTCTTTACTGTTGCCTCCATTTGGCAACTTACAGGCTTTGTTGGTTAACGCTAGTTTGCCGTCGCCATCAACCATAAAGATAGGCAGAGGCACGCTGTCCACCAACTGTTTTAAAAGCATCTGCTCTTTACGCAAAGCTTTTTCCGCCTTTTGGCGGTCTGTAATATCTCGGATAACACCAACTGTTCCTATATATTGACGATTATTGTTTGTTGCCTGAGAAGCAATGTCTCCATAAAGACCAGTACTGTTTACCTCAACATTGACAGTTATAGGGTCGATATTTTTGATCTCAACCACCTCTGCTGCTTTACCGGCTTTGGTTTTCAAACGAATTTCCAAGCCAACGGTCATACGTTCTCCTGAACGTCTCTCATCAAAAGCTTTTTGATCTGGTTTAACGGTCCCTTTGCCAATTCGCGCAATGATGACATCCAAGCTGGCTTCTTTGATATCTGTGATGTGTATTATCTCGGTGAAATGTTTTCCAATCAGGTCGGACTGACTGTAACCCAAACGTTCTACAGACTTATTGAGAAAAGTAAACATGCCATTGGAATCAATTTTATAAACAATGTCAGGTATGGTCTGCACCAGCCCATTAAAACGATCTTGAGCCAAAGAATATTTTTCCAGACTCGCCGCTAATTGCTCTTTTACTTCGTATAGCTGACGATTTTTTTCCTCTTTTTCGTAGTATAGGTTTCTCAATGCAATATGAGTCTGGACACGGGCTTTGATTATATGGGAGTTAATGGGTTTTGTAATATAATCTACCGCCCCCAACAGCAGCCCTTCCAACTCATGTTCATCACCGGTTTTTGCGGTCACAAAAATTACGGGAATATCTCTTGTTTTTATATTTTTTTTTAACTGGCGGCAAACTTCATAACCGTCCATATCAGGCATTTCAATATCCAGCAAAATTAAATCTGGCTGGGGTTCCATAGCTGCTAATTGCAGTGCTAATTTACCATTGATTGCTGGTCTGACTGTGTATTGCTCGACAAGTATATCTTTTAGAAGATGTAAATTATCCGGGCTGTCATCTACTATCAATATTGAAGGTTTAACATACCTTTCACTCATTGCTAGCCTCCAGATCGAGACCTAAAGCTTTTCCAAATTCCTTGATCGTTTCGGCTGCTTTGTCGAAATCATATTGTGAAACCTGTTTCTCTAATTTATCCACCCAACTGACCATATCTTGTGGAATATAACCTTTACGCAGTTTTGCTATGGTATCTTCGGCTTCCGCATCGAAGGAATCAACTTGGGTTGCTATCTCTCTTAAAATAGCATTGCGAATCTCAACTATTTCATCTGTCTCTTGGGGTTCATCTCTCTTTTTCGCTTCTGCTTGCTTTTTTTGTAGTACAACCTCCAACGCCTCACATGTTTTGGCAAGCTCTTGGGAAACTACATTCAACAAAACATCCAAATATTCTGGATCTGCCTTTTCCCCTATGGCAATTTCAATTGCCTGGGCTTTTTGTTGTAAACTAGCTGCTCCAATTGTACCTGCCACCCCTTTTAAAGTATGAGCAATACGTTTGGCTGTGAGAAAATCACTGTTTAATATAGCGGTTTTAATATTTTTAGCAGACTCTCTTTGATTGAGTAAAAATTTGGAGAGAATTACCATATATCTATCCAATTTTCCGCCAATGCGTAACATCCCTGATTTTGTATCTATACCTGGAATTTCTGGTGGCAGATTAAGTTTTGCTTCATCTTCATTAGCAGCATTCGGTTTTGTGACAATTGCTTTTGGCTTTGCTGGTTTTACCCACCTAGCTAATGTAGAGAACATGTTAGCCGGATCAATGGGTTTTGAGATGTGGTCCTGCATACCAGAATCAAGACATACTTCCCTATCACCAGACATGGCGTTGGCGGTCATTGCCAGTATGGGTAAATTTTTTAAATGGGGGTCTTTACGAATTTCACGGGTAGCTGTAAGCCCGTCCATAATAGGCATCTGCACATCCATTAAAACACCGTCTAATTGTTCCTTGGATACAATATCTAAAGCTTGTTTGCCGTTGCTAGCCAAAAGCACAGTAATGTTAGCCTGCTCTAGTAACTCGAAAGCTACCTGTTGGTTGATCTCATTATCTTCTACCAGCAATATTCTGGCTCCAGATAAAACTGCTTTAAAATCTTGGCTCTCTTTAAAGTTAAAACTGGTACTATCAATTTTGCCACTACTTTTTCCAAACACCTCCATTATGGCATCAAAAAGCAGACTTTGATCAATTGGTTTAACCAAGAAACCGTCAACTTCAGCCTCCTTTGTTGCACGTTTTACAACATTTTCTTCACCATAAGCCGTAGCCATTATCACAAGAGGATTTTTATTTAATCCCAACTCATAGCGAATTTTAGCAGCAGCAGATATTCCGTCCAAATCAGGCATCATATAGTCCATTATAATCAGATCAAACGGCTCCCCAGCCATATCTGCCTCTTGTACCAAAACAATGGCCTCTTTACCGTCAATAGCTCTGGTAACTTTAAAAGTAAAAGAGGTTAAATAATCTGCAATTACATTTCTTGCACTCTCATTATCATCAACAATCAGAACCTTCATACCTCGCAGATCTGTTGTGGGAATAAGATTTTTTTCTATCACTCGCAAGCTTACACCAAGGCGGACATCAAAAATAAATTTAGAGCCAATACCTAGCTTACTTTCAACTTTAATTTTTCCATTCATTAACTCAATAAGTCGTTGAGAAATTGTTAACCCCAAGCCTGTTCCACCATATTTTCGCGTGATAGAGGCATCAGCTTGGCTGAAAGATTGAAAAAGTGTGGATTGTTGCTCTTGAGTAAGACCAATACCGGTATCACGTACTGTGAACTGTAGCCGGACAAAATCATCACCTTTTTCCAATAATTCGGTAATAACGGCAATCTCCCCTTGTTCAGTAAATTTAATAGCGTTGTTGGTTAGGTTTATTAAAATCTGCCCAAGTCGCAAAGGATCACCAATCAAACTTGGGGGAATATCTACAGCGGTTTCCATGAGAAATTCTAATTTTTTTTCATGCGCCTTTAAGCCCACCATTGAGGCCATGGTGCCAAGCACCTCCTCCAAGGTAAAATCGATGGATTCCATATCCAAACGACCAGCATCAATTTTAGAAAAGTCTAAAATATCGTTGATTATACGTAGTAGTGAAGTTGCAGAGTTATGAACTTTATAGATATAATCTTTTTGTCGGGTTGTGAGACGAGTCTGCAAACATAGATGGCTAAGACCAATAATTGCATTCATGGGAGTGCGAATTTCATGGCTCATATTGGCTAAAAAG
>JADFYX010000065.1 GCA_015232795.1 Magnetococcales bacterium | reverse complement strand
GAGGCAGTGGAATGAAAATACAGCAGTGTGGGTATTGTAAGACCAAATATGGAATTTATGAATTAGGACCGGATGCTCGTGGTGAACATTGTCCAGGGTGTGGGTTTTGGTTGGTAACGGTTGCAGATATATCAAACAAATACCCACCTTACAAGAATCTTGCAGTTTTGATTCTCTTGGTGTTGCCATGTCTATTTTAACTTTTAGCTGATGGAGCGGTTTAAAAACACACATAAGATGCCGTTTTATGGCTTTCTTACCAAGTGGCTACCATAGGGAAACCAAAGGATGAGCGATCACTTAAAATTCCGCAAACAACTTCCCCCAACTCTACAGCAGGTGATCACCTATAGTGGTGCTGCTGGTTATACGGTCAGGGTGCGTCGTCGTCGATTTATCAGCCATGCTGCGCCTAAAGCCAAGGTAGTTTTTTGGCGAGTTAAGGCAGAGTTATTGAGGTTGGTTATGCTTCATCCAGGATCGACTATTACAGAGTTATACGGAGAGATGCGGACTGCATGCAGTTTGGCAAGATTAAAAAGGGTAGTCCGCAAGCTGGCTGTGGCTGGGGATCTGGTCTGTTATTCCAACGGTCATGATCTATCAGAGCCGTTAATTTATCACATTAATGATGCGCCAAACTGGGCGTAGAGGTAATTAAAATGGCAGTTAAAGCAACAAAAAAGTGGATTGATCCTTCTGGCAATGAGGTTCCAGCCAAGTTTGTCCCGAAGCTCGATAAAATGCGGGATAAAATGGTGGCAAAGCTGTTAAAGGCTGCTGAAGCTGAAGAGGCACGGCTTAAACAGTTTCGGGCATTGGTAGATAAGCATATCCGGGAGTATCTACAATTTGCCAGCAATGAGGCTGATGTAAAGCCAAACAGGGTTGGAAATTATACTTTTACCAACTTTTCGGCTACCCAGAAAGTTCAGGTTAAAATTGGTAAAACGTTGCAGTTTGACGATCGGCTGCAGTCAGCCAAAGTTATTATTGATGCTTGTGTTGATAAATGGAGTGAGGGCAGTAGGGATGAAATTAGGGTTTTGATTTTTGATGCATTTAAAACCGACCAAAAAAATCAGGTAGATACCAAACGTATTCTAGGACTTGCCAAGCTTAATATTAAAGATCCTGACTGGGTTAGAGCTATGGATTTGATTAGTAAATCCGTAACTGTAATCGCACAAAAATCTTACATTACATTTTCCCATAGGCAGACGGGTGCTGAGTGGCAAAGCATCACCCTGGATCTAGCTCGGATATCTTAATCTAAAGGGGGGTAAGCTCATGCAAGATACAGTAAAAATAATCGGAGAGGGGCAATCAGCTCACGCACAGGGAGTCTGTCTTTCAGCTAATCCGTATCAGGGTGGTGAAGATCATGATGATTGGTCGGACGGCTGGCAGCTTGCAGCAAATCACGCAGTGAATATGGTCGATCATGTCCCTTATGAGCTTAACAAAGAGCATGTCCCAATGTGGTTGTATTGTGTTGGTGGTGTTGGTTTGGGGTTGCTCATAATATTTGTTCATCACTTGCTAAGTTAAGGCATAAACCTATGGCTATCAGCAAACAAAAATCCAGTCAGCTTGCCAATAAGCTATACGAGCTTGGTTGTTGGCGCAAAATGGTTATTTTTCTGGTGGAAAGGGAAGCAAGAAAACGGCCTGGGACACACTGCTATAATGGTGGTCGGCCTGTTGTGTGGAGTAGCTTGGAGACAGCGGAAGAACTAATAAAAAAACATGGACGCGCTACTGAATCACACAAAGGCCGATACGGGGTTTGGTATCTTTGGCGGTTGTTGGGTGGTGCTAAAAATATGACTTGTGGCTGGAAAGTCGCTCTGTGTAGCAAGCATGGCAGCTTGATATATGGTGATAGTGTTGATGTGTTAGGAGTAGATACAAATGGCAAAAACAGAATTGCAGCGCAAAAAAATAACTTTGCAAATCATACGCAGGCAGCTTGAGATGACCGATCTGGAATACCAAACGGCTCTCTTCTCGGTGATTAAAAAAAAATCATCGAAAGCTCTGAGTTTGGCTGAGGTTAATTTAGTGTTGAAATTTTTTAAATCACTAAGCCCGTCCAATGCACAAAAACAATTCCCAGGTGAACCAACACATTTGCTGAATGACAAAAAGCTTGGACCAAGCTTAAGAAAGATCAGAGCGTTTTTATCTGAGGCAAAAAGGCCTTGGAGCTATGTTAACACCATCGCCTACCGCAAATTTAAAAAGCATCATGTTGCTTGGTGTACGCTCCGTCAGCTTTGGCAGATAAATCAGATTTTAGAAAAAGATGCGATAAATAATGGTCGCTACACGGGGCCAAAGTGACAGCACAAAATATCACCGAAAAAGACCTGCCAGAATCTATCCAGCCCCTAGTGGAGTTGATAGGTCTATCAGAGGTTCTTAATCTAGTCCAGAAGTGTGGCGGTTTAGAGGTCATATTTAGCCGTAATCCCAAGCCAGACAGCATCTTGGTGCAAGGGGTCGGTATGGATATCGCCATAAAGCTTGGCCGTTATTATGGCGGTGAAAGAGTTAGTATTCCTAAAGCTGAGGCCATGGTAAAGCAGCTAAGAAATAGAGCGATAATAGCAGATGCAGACAACGGCTTAACGGACAACCAGCTAGCAGCAAAGTATAAGCTAACGACAAGATGGGTAAGAGAAATAGTAAACCGTCCACCGCCAGCAGATCCGGCACAGTTGTCTTTAGATTTTGGGGTAGATTTATGAACCTCAAACGTAACTACCTTGCATTACTAAAATGGCTTGGAACCAGTACGGGTATTGTGGGGGCAGTGTTGGTTGCGCTGCATATTTCCCAATCTGGTTATGGGTATGTTTTTTTTCTGCTCTCTTCATTGTCCTGGTTTGCTGCTGGATGGCATATGAAAGAATCAAGCATTTTGGTCCTGCAAGGGGTGTTTGTTGCTGTAAACCTCCTTGGGATCTGGCGTTGGCTGGTTGTTTTGTGAGGATAGAAGATGTCATTTAAACGAACTGTTGCTTATATCCTTATCGCTTTGGGAATGAGGCTAATAAAAACAGAAGATTTAGAAAGTGAGATGCGTCTGATTTTGAGTTTTGAGAAAGATCTTAGGCTGAGAGAATCAGGAAATTATCCCAAGCCTAAAATAGAAGATCAACCATTTTTTTTATGAGCCTGAAAGCTCAAGGAGATAACTATGCCATACACCTACGCAAATAATTATTACGGCACATCATTTAAGGCAGGGCAACGGGTAGCTTTGGAGTCTGATGGACGGCAAGGAACGGTTAGCTGAGATGACACTGGGCGATAAAATAACGCTGGCGCAGATCCGCATCAGACAGTGGTATGACCACTGGGACGGTAAAGTCTCGGTATCTTTTTCCGGTGGGTTGGACTCTACGGTATTGCTCCATCTCGTGCGTGAGATCTACCCAGAAGTTCCTGGAGTGTTTGCCGACACTGGCCTGGAGTACCCGGAGATCCGGGACTTTGTAAAATCGGTTGATAACATGGTCTGGCTCAAACCTAAGATGCCTTTTAAGGATGTAATTAAGATTCATGGATACCCAGTTATCAGTAAAGAGACAGCCCAAAAATTAAGAGTTCTACAAAATCCCACGGCTGGTAATGTAGCTCTTCGTGAGCGGTATATGACAGGGATAGCTAAAAACGGGAGACATCACCGTAATAAAAAGTTGGCAGATAAGTGGATGTATCTCATTAATGCTGATTTTAAGATTTCAGAGCGGTGCTGCAAAGCCTTAAAGACAGGGCCGTTGCAGCACCACACAAAACAGTCTGGTTTGATGCCTTACGTTGGTATTAGATCTACAGAGGGAGGTCAAAGGCTGCAATCCTTGGCTAAGTTTGGTTGCAATCTGTACGAGGCAAGACATCCACGATCTGCCCCACTGTCAAAATGGACCGATCAGGATGTTCGAGGCTATATACAGTTGCACAATCTTCTGTACTCCAAAATCTATGATATGGGAGAGAAAAGAACCGGGTGTATGTTTTGTGCCTTTGGGGCACATCTGGAACCGGGCGAGAACCGTTTCCAGAGGATGGCCAGAACTCATCCACGGCATTACCGGACATGTATGGATAAATTGGGAATGCGGAAAGTACTGGGGCATATCGGTGTTGATGTAAATCCATTGCCCGAGCAGCTCGTGCTGAATTTTGAAACAGAGGCGGCTTAGTCGCCACAAAGGAGGAGGAAACGATGTCAAAAATTGATAAGGGGACAATATCAGTCGATATCCATCAGACTTTTTATTTAGAGCCTCATCTTTTTCCACCTGGTTGGAATGATATGTCCGACGACGATCAGGAAGAGTGGGCACAGGAGTGGATCGAAGACAACAGGCATGAGGAAGATCCTTACAATGAGGACATCACAGTAAACCTGTGACCACTAACGAGGGTAAAGAATACTACTTCAAAGGCCCACCAAAAGCTGTTACCACCACTTAACCCGGCTAAACAGACACCCCAGAACACCAAGAAACGCCTTAGATTAGCTTCTAGGGCGTTTTGTTTTTCTGACTGCGGAAGCCCTTCCTGAATTATTACCAATTAAAACTCCCTATCTTACCTTTTGTATAATGATGTCCCATTACTAAACATTTAGGGTGCATAAAATGCTTGATCAAATTGATATCACAATTGGTGACCCATCGCAGTTGATTGCTCAGCTTAAAAAGCATGAAGGTGTAAGGCTTAAGCCTTACAAATGCTCTGCTGGCAAGCTCACTATCGGTGTGGGCCGGAACATAGAGGATATTGGTATCACTGATGCTGAGTCGGATTTTTTTCTCGCTAACGATATCAACCGGGTGATTAGTGAATTACGGGGTGTTTTTGCCAGTTTTGATGAGATGGACGATGTACGGAAAAGTGTTCTGGTTGATATGTGTTTCAACTTGGGTATTTCCCGGTTTTTGAAATTCAAAAATATGCTTTCTGCTGTGCGTGTTTCAGATTGGCAGACAGCCTCTGAAGAGATGCTTGATTCTAAGTGGGCAAAGCAGGTTGGTGTTCGTGCTACTCGTCTATCACAAATGATGCTAACAGGAGAGGTCTGATATGGGTTGGAATCCTATAACAGCAATAATAGATGTTATTGCAAAACCAGCAGCCGAGATAGCTGGGCAGTGGCAAGCTCGGAAAACCGCTAAGGTTGAGGCAGCTATCGAACTGCAAAAAGCAAAGCAAAATTTTGAAATTGTAAAGTGGACTACAAAGGCTGAACGGCTACAAACGGAAGCTACAAGAGACAACGATTATGACATGCAAGTCCTTAAAAACCGTGATGGGACAATCGCAGATGAGCTGTTGATTATAGTCTTTATAGGGGTTTTCTTGGCTCATTTTGTTCCATATACCCAGCCAAATATGTTAAGTGGCTGGAAAGCAATGGGGTATGAGGGTGCGCCGTTATGGTTTGAATTTGCAATACTTGGGATACTTGTTTCAACTCTTGGTTTAATGCGGTTTTTTAAAATATTTTTCCAAGGTGTAAGGGCAAAATTTCAAAAACCAAACCAAGAATTGATTGCGTCCCCCAAGGATAGCTAACTCATGGATGACGCAGACCACGCCAGCAAGCTAGAAGAACAAGATCGAGCAAGGGCCATTGACACTGCTTTGCAGCGTCAAGACTCGGCCAGAGTCGTTGTTGATGATGATGGGCAGCGACTCTGTATCGATTGTGAGGCTGATATTCCAAAGGCACGTATTGCAGTACAACCGACAGCTAAGCGGTGTATTAGCTGTCAGCAAAAATATGAGGGCACCTGATGAGTGACATCAACACCAACGCAGTTTTACTGCAAATATCCCACGAGCTTGGTGAGCTTAGAGGTGATGTAAACGGCATAGCGACAGCCCAACAGATACAAGGCAAAAAGCTAGATAGGATTGATAATCGTCTGCGAAATGTAGAGATGAAAAGCACAGTCATGGGAGGTGTGGCAGGATTTGCTACAGCCTACATTAAAACAAGGATGGGGATATTATAGTGGCACATAGCTTGGACCAAAAGGATAGGGTCCGTAATGATTTTGTTTTTGCTAGACGGTCTTTGAAAGACGCTGCAAAAAGGGGTGGCGTTCCTCTTAGTACCGCAAGAAATTGGAAACGATCTGCAAGAAACAATGGTGATGATTGGGAGGCAGCACGTAAAAATGCAGCTTTAGCAGGTCTGCCCCACGATTTACTTATTGAAAAACTGGTATCAGATTATATTCCTTTTCATACTCAAGTCCTTGAAGCTCTAAAAGTAAATGAAAAAGATCTATCCCCAGAAAAACAGGCGGCAGCTTTAGCCTCTTTAGCCAGCACATTTGACAAGATGATGGGGGCAGCTTCCAAAGGATCACCCAAGCTAAGCGAGCTAGCTGTAGCTACTACCACCCTACAAAGGTTTGGTGACTTTTTACTGCAAAAAGATGTTGAAGCAGCTAGTATTTTTGTTAAGTATATTACTGAATTTGGTCAAGAGTTAGAGGTTAGTCATGGCTAGCTCTGACAAAATGAGCCGTCTACAATTCAGAAAAGAGCTTGCCTCTTTTCGTGATACCATGGTCCAGCAGATTGATGCCCATGCTTCTGGATTTGATCCTGACCCTAAAGCAAAAATATCTCGCAGTAAAAAAGCAGCAAAAGATTTTTTATATTTTGCCAAAGCCTATTTTCCCCACTATCTCCGGGATAAAACCAGACCAGACGGTAAATCTATCAAGGTAAAGCCTAGCCGTTTTCAATTCTGGCTGGCTAAACGTTTCCCGGAAATTTTGGATGATATTGAGAGTTGTTCTTATGCCGTTGCTGCACCACGTGGCGAGGCAAAAAGCACCTATCTTTTGATTTTTGTCTTGTGGTGTATCGTCAGAAAAAAGAAAAAATATATCCTCTACATCATGGATACCTGGGAGCAAGCTGCTTCTGTAGTCGAAGCCATAAAGGTGGAGCTTGAATCCAACCCTCAACTAGCCTCTGATTTTCCAGAGGCTTGTGGTGTAGGTAGTGTCTGGCGTGAGGGGGTTATTATTACCCGGTCTGGCATTAAAATTCATGCTCGTGGAGCTGGGCAAAAAGTACGTGGCTTGAAGCATGGACCCCAAAGGCCGGATTTGGTTTTGTTGGATGATCTGGAGAACGATTTGACAGTCCGTAATCCTCAGCAAAGGGATAGGTTGCAAAAGTGGGTAAATGAGGCTGTAGACGCTCTTGGTGAGGCTGGAGAGAAGTTTGATATCATTTATGTGGGAACCATTTTGCACTGGGATTCGGTGTTGGTGCGTATCCAGCTAAACCCTTCCTGGCTTTCTGCGACTTTTCGGGCATTGATAACACCACCAGGCAACAGTGAAATATGGGAGAAGTGGGAGGAAATCTACCGTAACGATAGCAAAGCTGCTGCCAGGAAATTTTATAGTAGAAATCGTGCAGCTATGAATGCTGGAGCAGTAGTTAGCTGGCCTGATAAAAGGCCACTGCTCTATCTTATGGAGAAAAAAATCCGGGTTGGGCAAGCCTCTTTTAATAGTGAATATCAAAATGCTCCATCCAACGAAAACAGCCCTTTTCAAAAGCTGACCTATTGGACGCAAAACAGCAGCAAGTGGATATATTTTGGTGCGTTGGACCCCTCCCTGGGCAAAAAAGGCCGGGGCCGTGATCCATCTGCTATTTTGGTGGGTGGGTTGGACCGGGATTCTATGCAGCTCCATATCGTCGAGGCTTCGATCCGCAAGCGAGTTACATCCAAGCAGATTGAAAAAATCATCCAGTTTCAACGTAACTACCGCTGTGTAGCTTGGTTTATTGAGGCGGTACAGTTTCAAGAAGATTTTCGCCGTAATATTGCAAAAGCAGCTCATAAGGCTGGTCTGCCTTTAGCAGCCTTTCCGGTTATTCCCCACGTTGATAAAGATCTACGCATTGAAATGTTGGAGATGCCTATCTCTGATGGGGATATTAGATTTAATGCAGCCCATCAGACCCTTATCTCCCAGCTATCACAATGGCCCAATGCTGACCATGACGATGGACCAGATTGTTTGGAAATGTTGTGGCAGGGTGCGGTTAAAGGTGGGGCTGGTAGTTATGAATTTACCCCAGTACCGGGCCGGGGTGGTGATCCAGACGATGATGATTATGAAGAGGATGATATGGATTTTGGGAGGGTATTTTAATGGCTATTGTGGATAAGCACGGCAAGCCAATTGTGGCTGAAAAGTTGACAAAACCCCAAACAGCAAAACTGGGTGAGATCGAGAGGGATTTTACCATACATCCTGCTGATGGCCTTACCCCTGGTAAGGTAATGCGGATTTTTAAAGAGGCTGATGAGGGTGATATTACCGCCCAGGCGCAACTTTTTTCTGATATGGAAGAACGAGACCCCCATCTTGGTAGTGAACTCTCCAAACGCAGACGGGCAGCATTAACCCTTGGATGGTCCATTGAACCCCCTGCAAATGCTAGCTCAGCAGAAAAAAAAGCCGCAGAACTTGTGCAAGAATTGATCGTGTCAATCCCTGATTTTGAGGATGTAATTCTTAATATGCTCAACGCCGTTGGGCAGGGTTTTTCTTGTTTAGAGCTAGAATGGGGTCAATTTGGTAAACAGTGGAATATCGACACTGTGCATTGGCGACCTAACGATTGGTTTATGGTTCCGACTGGCTCCCTCACTGAGATCCGCTTGAAGGATAAATCGGAGGTCGGGCAGGAACTCAACCCTTTTGGCTGGATAAAACATATACACAAAGCCCGGTCTGGCTATCTTGCCCGGTCTGGTTTGCTGCGTTCTTTGGCTGGTGTTTATCTTCTGAAGGGATTTGCAATTACTGAATTTTCCGAGCTTCTTGATATTTATGGTCATCCGGTTAGGTTGGGTAAATACAGTGAAGGGGCAACAGATAAACAGAAGAACACCCTTTTACAAGCTGTAACTACCTTGGGTAGAAAAGCTGCTGGTATTATTCCTATGGGCATGGAGATTGAGTTTAAAGAGGCTGCAAAAGGCAAGGAAGATCCTTTTGAATTTGCCATGTCATGGTGCGAAAAAACAGTATCTAAAATTGTTGTTGGCGGTACTCTTACTAGTCAGGCCGATGGTAAATCATCAACCAACGCCCTGGGCAATGTTCATAATGAAGTTCGTAAAGATCTATTAGTCTCAGACGTGCGCCAGGTAGGTAGTACGTTAACCCGTGATTTGGTTTATCCCTTGTCTGTGCTCAACACCACAATAACCGATCCCAGACGTGCACCACGGTTTGTTTTTGATGTACGGGAGTTGGCAGATTTAGCCAGTTTTGCCACGGGGGTAAGTACGCTTTCAACCGTTTTGCCTATACCTGCAAAATGGGCTTATGAAACAACTGGCATTCCGGTACCGGATGAAGACGAGGCGGTTTTAGGTCCGGTTAATCCTGCTGTGGCTGCTAGTAAATTTAGCCATAAAAAAGCTTGCCCTGGTTGTGGCACTGCCACTGCAAAAAGTGAAGCTGACCATGATGATGTGGATGGTCTGGTAGATGAGCATATGGGAGATTGGAAACCCCTGTTAGAGCCTGTTATCAACCCAATTCAAGAGTTGGCAAACAGTGCGGAATCGTTAGAAGCGTTTCGGGATGATCTGGATAAAATTGTGGCTGAGTTGGATTCTACTGCTCTAACAGATAATCTGGCAACGGCTAGCTTTATCGCCAGTGGTGTTGGTGATGGCGAAGGATAAACCCGGTTTTACCTTTCCCGGCCCACCTCCTAAGGATGCGTTGGATTTTTTTGAAGCCAAGGGTTTAAAGGTTGGTTTTAACCATCTTGATGTTTGGCGAGATGAGCATGCAAATAGCTTTACAGTTGCTAAAGCTATGGAGTTGGACCTTCTTAAAACCATCAAGGACGATGCGACAAAAGCCCTGGCCCAAGGTAAAACTTTAGCCTGGTTTAAAAAAGAGATGATGCCCAAGCTGGGTAAAGCTGGCTGGTGGGGTGAGCAAGAAATGACCGACCCCAAAACCGGGGAAAAAAGTCTGGTGCAACTGGGTAGCCCAAGACGGCTAAAAACCATTTATCAAACCAACATGCGTACCGCCAGAGCTGCTGGGCAGTGGAAGCGTTTTGAACGCAACCAGAAAACCCACCCATATCTGCTTTACTCTCTTGGGCCATCACAAAACCATCGTAAAGAGCATGTAGCATTCAAAGGGCTTGTATTGCCCGTCTCACACTCTTTCTGGCAAACTCATACTCCGCCTAACGGTTGGGGCTGCAAATGCCGTCTAAGGGCTATTACAGGCCGGGAAATGGAGAGGCTTGGTGGTGTGAGTAAAGCACCAAAGATAGAACGGCGAGATTGGATCAATCGTCGTACAGGTAAAAAAATCCAAGTACCTGTGGGCATTGATCCCGGTTGGGATACAAATCCTGGTCAGGAACGACGAACTGCGGTGTTAAACACCATGATTGACAAGCTTAATGATGCAACTCCAAAAACAGCCCTTGCTACGGTTAAAAGTATGGTAGATAGCCCTGCTTATAAGACTTGGCTAGCCAAACCTCAAGCCCATTTCCCGGTTGGGGTGTTGAGTGATGATATTGCAAAGGCGATTAAGGCTAAACAGCCAGTTGTGGCTTTGTCTCGTGACACTTTAGAAAAGCAGTTGGTCAGGCATCCAGAATTAACGGATAAGGACTATATCATGCTGCCAGAAGTTATAGAAAAAGGGCGATTGGTCCAGCATAAAGGGCGTAATGCTCTGCTTTTGTATAGCAATAATCAATCTTATGTCGTTGTTGTAAAATCGGCAGAGACAGCCAATGAGGTTTATCTATCTTCATTTTACCGGGTAAACAATAAAGAGGCAAAACGTCTTG
>JADFYX010000064.1 GCA_015232795.1 Magnetococcales bacterium | reverse complement strand
GTCAAAAAATAGTGAGGGGGGGGTGAGCTGGATTCAATATTATTTTGGTAGTGGTCGTGATGATGTAAGGAGGAAAAGGGGGCACTCTCCAGGTTTGATTCGGGATGGAATACTGGGGCTTCCTATGGGTATTATCAGTGGTATTCTGGGTATAACCGGTGGGGTTGTTGAGGTTCCTTTACAACGATATATTGCCGGAGTTCCTTTACGAAATGCCATTGCCAATAGTGCTGTCCTGGTCTTTTTCGCCTCTATAGTAGGTTCGGCAGTAGCATTAACCCATGGTGTACAATCTGGAAGCTTCTCGTTGGAGACTCCCCTGTTCATGGCTCTTATTCTGATTCCTGGAGCTTATATCGGTGGATTGATTGGGGCTTGGTTGACCACAGTCGTCTCCTTGAATATTTTACGTTGGTTGTATGCCGTATTGATGTTTGGGGTTGCAGTTCGAATGGTGTTGGTATGAAATTTAGTGGCAATGGAATTGTTGCTCTGGGGTTGGTGGCTCTGCTGGTGGTTCTTGGGGTTGGTCTTTTTGCCTCCCCTGATTACTCCAACCTTCCCTCATCGACATCGACTCAACTATCTCCGATAATGACTGGTGTGCAGGCTGTACCAATCGCTTTGATGGCCCCAAGCACTCCAGGAGGTGGGTATACTGACCCAGGCATTCAACTCTCCGAGGCTCATTGGCAGGGGCTGGAAGCGTTGCCGTTATCGGTAGAGCTTAAGAAAAAATTGAAATTACCGATGAGATTGCAGGGGCTTTTAATTGACGAGGTAAGCCTGCAATCTGCAAAATCGGGATTGATGGCTGGTGATGTTTTGGTAGCGGTCAATAGTCGCCCCGTCTTAACTCTTGAAGATTTGTTACGGGAATCAAAAAGGATTCAAAACCGGAATTCGGCAACCTTAACTGTTTATCGTAAAGAGGAGTGGAAAACTTTTACCCTACAGGTTGCCCAGGGGGATAATCTGGGGTTTGCCCAGGTAGAGACCGCCCCCATGATTTTGCCTGGAGATATGCGGCCCCATCCCTATCGTGGCCCATGCACCCTTTGTCACTCTGTTGGAACTACTGGCCATATGGTGCCGGACCCAGATGGAATTATTCTTCCACCACCACCTATTCGACCTAATGCCCGCATACCCCATCAGGACCGTGGTCCCTGTCAGGTTTGTCATAAGATTATCAACTAACGAGGAACGAACATGAGTTCTGAAAAAAATATGAACATTCTGGATGAAGTTGGCTTTTTTCTCCATGCCAGTCGACAGGTTATAAAAAAAGTGACGATTGCTTCTATTGATGGTTTTAACTCCCTGTTTTCTGTGGATGAGGGAATGCGGAACCATTTCTATCTGGATAAAGGGGTTCAGTACACCAAACGGGGAAGATACAATCAGGCTATTCCACTGCTAGAAAATGTCTTATCGGAGCGTCCACTTGAAGGAAAAGCACTTTTTCACCTGGGCTTTTGTTATTTGAAGATGGATGAGACAGTAAAAGGAATTGAACTGTTGGAAAGGGCTGAGGCTTCTGGAGATACAAGCTCTCAACTCTATTCTATACTGGGAATGGCTTATCTACAGTCAAAGGAGTACGGCAAAGCCGTTGAGATTCTGGAAAAAGCCTTGGTAAGAGATCCAGATAATTTCAACCTGAATTATCGCTTGGGAGTGGCCCTGGATAATTTTAAGGAGTATGAACGGGCTGTAGAGGCTTTCAAAAAAGCCATGGAGATCCGTCCCAACGAGCCAAAGGTCTATCAATCCATGGGGTTTGTTTTTGAGCAGATGGACAAGCACGAGGAGGCTATCTCCTATTTCAAGAAGGCGGCTCATTTAGAGGATCGTAAGCAAAACTTTTAATCTTGGATTTTTTTACAGGGAAATTGGTTTTGAGTGATAATGTGGCAATTCAGGAATCCGAGCTTCCAGGTTCTCAACTGGAATCGGTTTTTCTTTCAGAAAAAGAGGAAACTTTTCCTGATGCCCTGAACTCAACTGATACTCCTTCTGTTGCTATCCGGCCAGCTAAGGTGGGGGCTGCCAATCCATGGTTTGGTAGCAGCCCTGACAGACCATCAGTTGAAGAGTACGGTGAGAATGATGATTGGCAAAGCCACCACCCTCTGAAAGGGGTACGCGCCTTGGTGAGCCTGCTGGGAGGAGGAGGGGAAAACACTGCGGAATCTCATTATGTAGTTGAGCCTGAAGTAGAGGCTCAACCAATTATAAAGAAGAATATCGAGCAACATCAGGGACTATCACATGAAGAGCAACAGTGGAATAATCGCCTTGTTCGGACTGATTCTCTCTTGGATGCCTTGATGAGAAAAAAAACAGGTCGGGTTAGACCAGTAAAAAGGCAGAAGTCAAAACAGGAACCGATTGATACTCCCAAGGGAAAACAGGCCCAACAGGAGCCAATAGAGATCCAGCCAGAGCCAATTCAGATCAGTGAGGCAGGAGTTGCTGATCAACTCAAAGCAAAAGTTGCTGTACGAGTTGTCGGAAAAAAGAAGTTAATCAATCCCGCCATGATCAAAAAGCTTCCAGTTTATGATGGTGTTTTGGAAAAAATTGAGCCGAATTTGGTTTCAAAAGAGGTCAAGCCTGCTCCAGAAATTAAAAAAACTGAGGAGAAACATTCTTCACTGGAAGTAAGGCTTGCTTCGTTTGATGGAAATACGGAGCGTGAGCATGTTTTTCAAGAGAACAAACATACCCCGGTAGTTGAAAAAAATGAACAGAAACAGCCTTTACCCGAAGTCAAGCTGGC
This sequence comes from Magnetococcales bacterium, assembly GCA_015232795.1. Classification (GTDB taxonomy): domain Bacteria; phylum Pseudomonadota; class Magnetococcia; order Magnetococcales; family JADFYX01. Next base: position 8,240 of record JADFYX010000064.1, on the reverse strand, counting down.
TCTGGTTCCTGATGCAATAGAGCCGGAACAGGTTTCTACAAAGATTAAACCTGCTGCTGTTATTGCAAAAACTGACCTTAACCCAGTTGCCCAGAAAAAACCTGAATCCTTTGCAAATGTGGCTTGGCTTCATGATAACGAGCAGGAGATAAAAGAGATTGATGGGAACTCCATCCACACAAAACAGCCATTAAAACAAGATGAGGTTTCCATTCATAATCTCATTGAAAATAGTGTTGTTGTTGATCAGGATAGAGAAAAAAAAGAGGTGGATGACTCACAGTCTGTAACGGTGAAAACTGAGAGACAAATATCAACAGAATTACCTTTAGTTAAAGAAGACGTTATATCTGGAATTGAAGTAAAAAAGATTGCTGAACCTCTGGATAAAAAAAAGTTTAAAATAGAGTTGCCCATCCAACATCAGAAAAAACAAAAAAATAGTGGAACAGCACTTTCTTTAAATAGCAGGAGAGTGCAGGATCGTGGATCAAATGAAATGGGGTTCTATTTTTTTGCAATAAGAAATATCCTGCAACGTATTTCAAACACAGCAATAAAGAGATTTCTATCTACTTTTATGATAGATGGAGAGTTGCAATATCAATATTACCTGGAGCGTGGAGACTTTTTTTCCAAAAAAGGAGATAACAGGCGTGCCGCCCGTTATTATGAGAAGGCTTTGTTGCACCGTCCAGGTGAAAAAGAGATTATGGGCCGCCTTGGTTTATGTTATCTGAAGACGGGTCTTCTAAAAGATGGCATTGACTATCTTGAGAAGTTGGAGTCAAATGGACAGGCTCGTCCTGGACTGGATAAAAAACTGGCTATAGCCTATATTCGTCTGGAAGAGTATGGAAAAGCAGTTGAAAAATTGGGAAAGGCATTGTTGACCTCTCCTGATGATTTTGAGTTAAATTATTGTTTGGCGACTGTTTTAGATCAATTGGGAGATCACCAAAAGGCGGTTGAATCATTTAATAAAGCTCTTGCCATTGATCCCAACAGTGTTAAAGCAAACCGTAATCTTGGGTTCTGCTTTGAGCAGAGTGGGGAAAGTGGTAAGGCGGTAAAGTATTTTAAAAGAGCGGCAGAACTTGAAGAGATATCGGTTGTCGATTTTGGTGGAGTTGAATAAGCGTGGCATCTAAAGAAACATTAGGACTGGACGATTTGGGACCGGATACGGAGAATAGTGAACGTATGCGTCGGATGAAGCGACTTATGCGTGAGCTATACAAGGAGGAGTTCGAAAGTAAGAGGTTTCGTCTTCCCCCCATCAAGGCAAAGCCCCTGATTGTCACGCTATCTTTTATCTCAATTATTATTTTTGGGGTTACCACACTCTATAACTTCAACCGCTTTGTTAACCTGGAGGAGAGGGTCTTCTCCTCCAAAGGACATATTGCGGACGTTTTGCAACGGCGAGTCAATCTGTTTGAAAACCTGATCAATCTGACCCTAAACCAGTCAGCTTTGGAGCAAGAGGTTTTCCGTCATGTTGCTGATGTACGCTCTACAATTGGTAGAGGAGTCACCGATAAGGGAGTGGCAGAAGAGGTTAGAGGAGGAGAAACTCAAGAGAAGGTTATGGCTGAAGCAGGTGGTTTGGCTGTTGGTAATTTGTCGGCAGCCATTCCGGCCATGGCCAGACTGTTGGCGGTAGTTGAGCAGTACCCGGAAATACGTTCTTCGGTTACCTATCAACAGTTAATGGATAAGCTGGTGGAGATAGAAAATAGGATTGCCATGCGGCGAGATGAGTATAATGAAGAGGTGCGGATTTATAACACCTTGATCTCTTCTTTCCCCTGGTATGTTCTGGCTAAAGTGACTGGCTTCAAACGTCATCACTATTTCAAATTGGGTGATGGACCAAACTCCGAAGCGTTCAAGATGCCTGATATGTCCTCCAAGGTGTTTAATCGGCTATTACCGATCGGAATGGGAAAGACAGAGAAAAAAGAGCAACGGGTAGAACCTGAATCCGTTAAAAAGCCGGATGATAATAAATGAGATACGACTATTGCAATCAATGTAAAACGGAAGTGACATGGTACTCTATCTTTGTCAATATATTCCTCGTGATATTCAAAGGTGTGTTGGGTGCTTTGAGTGGCAGTGCCGCTCTGGTTGCTGATTCGTTCCACTCTTCAGCTGATGTCATCGCCAGTTCGGTGACTATGGTCAGTCTAAAGATCTCCAGCAAACCAGCCGATGAGGATCATGCCTATGGACATGGTAAAATCCAGTTTATCTCTTCAGCAATTGTCGGCCTGATTTTATTGACTGGTTCCATTTTTATCATGATTGGTGCCATCAAAAATCTTTTAGTAGGGAGTTATGAAGCCCCAGAGAAGATTGCCCTTTTGGGAGCGGCAGTTTCGGTTCTTTGCAATGAGTTCATGTTCCGTTATCAAAGTTGTGTAGCGCGTGAGAACAATAGTCCGGCTATCATGGCCAATGCTTGGGATAACCGTTCCGATGCATACTCCTCCATGGCGGTTTTTGTTGGTCTTGTATTTGCCACATTCGGTTTTCCCATTGCCGATGCCTTGGCGGCCTTGGGGGTTTCCTTAATGGTTATCCGTATTGGTCTGGAGTTGATCACCGACTCTGTTGACGGTCTCATGGATGCCTCACCGGAGATGGAAGATCTTCAGGGAATCTATCGGGCTACCCGAAAAGTTGCCGGGATTCTAGGAATATCCTACATGCGAGCTCGTACCACTGGTGAAGAGTTGCATGTGGAGATCAATATTGAGGTAGATGAGGTTTTGAAGGTGTATGAGGGCGATTTGATCGTCGAGGTACTTAAACAAAAAATTAAGCAGGAACTGGAAAATGTGGGAACGGTTCAGGTATTTTTAACCCCACTGGTCTTGAAATAGAATTTAATAGGAGTCAATTAATTATGCCAGCATCTAATATCCAGGTTGATCTTGTTGCCGGGGAGAGTATGAAGGTGGTGGGACCTGGTACCCTAAAATTTCAAACTCCAGGAGTTGGGAAGGGGGTTGCTACCATCGCGACAGGTAGTGGAAAAACAGCCACGGCTTTGAAAAGTTCTGCTGTGGCATCTGGAACAATCTGGACGGGCAAGGGCTTGAGCCTTGGTTTGGGGATCGGGCTGGGTGCTTGGGGGCCTGTTCTTTTGGTAACGGCTGTTGCTGGTGGATATGCTTACTACCGGCACAAACAAACCTCTAAGTGGTGGCCCCTCTAACTAATAAAAGGATCATCCTGTTTATTGATCTGGAGAATAAGAATGAAATTAGAGGAGGGAATCGGATTGGTAGCTGTGCTGTTTATTATCGGTATGGTTGCCGTTGCTCTGTTGCCGGATGATATATTTGAGGGTGAGACAAACCATTCGTGGGGTGGTGGGATATTCCAGGGTGGAGCTAACATTAATCCAAGTGGTAACAACAGTTGGAGTGCTGGTCCTCTTCAGGGGTTGACGGTTGCCGTAGTGAGGCAATCTAATGTTCCTCAGTCAAACTTTGTAGATGTACCTACTCAACAACCACAACGTAGCACGGTTCCCCAGCCGGGCCTGTTGCCCTTTGAGCAAGCTCCGCGAGTTCGCTTTTCAGGTACTATTCAACAAATTACCGAACTGCAAAAACGGGACGGACAGATCCATATCTGGCTCAATGACGATACCGGTGTGGAATACCGTATTTCGGTGGCTCCATCATGGTATCTGAAATATATGAACTGTACCTTATTGCATGATATGACTCTGTCCGGTTCCGGTTTCAAGTTTGATAATAATAGAAACGGCAATGCTCTTATCTATGCAAAGAAAATCAGGATAAACGGTCAGATTTGTCATCTTCGAAATGATGAGGGGTTCGCCCTTTGGTCCAATAGGTTGCGGTAGAGCTGATGAAGAACAAAAATCGGCTACGCATAAAGAAAAAAAAATTCAGTGCATTTGGCGGAGCTTTGGTTGTGCTGGTCGTTCTGGTGGCTGGGTTGGTAGGTAAGGAACGGTTTGGCAACCTGCTGAATAAATGGACAGATGCCAGTAAGGTTTCCCGTCAAATTCAGGGGGAGATCTTCGGTTCCATGCCCAGTCCGACACAGCCTTCCATGAATGAACCGATTCAAAAAATTGTCACCCAAGAGAAAACCCGAAAAATGGTCGTCAAACGTATTCCCAGACTAACTCCTGGAAAAAAGATGCCCCACACCTATTGGGGACCATGCATAAAATGTCATCTGATCAAGGGCGGTGCACCTGCTGGAAGTCAGCCTATTACCCCAGTGGGAAAAGCTTGGGAAAAAGCCTCATCCTCTATCATGAAAGTAGGACCGCCCATCCTGCCGGATACGACTAGAAATCATCCACCTGCTGGTCGTTGTATCAAATGTCACGATATCGTGGTTAAGATTCCGATTTAGCCAAACTGCTGAATTTAGGATGAACAAGTCAAAAAAATACCCTGACCAATTATATGGAGCAGGGTATTTTTCTTATGTGCAGATTGAGAGTGATCTGGATAGGTAAGAAATTATCCTTCCAAAGACAACTTCACCATCTCATCAGGAGTCTCTTCAACATCCGAACTATTTTTCATATAACCATAGACACCCACACCAAAAGCTGCGACACCTACCAGCAGTAATGGACCCCAAGCCCCCAGACCCAACCCTAGTCCTAAACTCAATCCAGTGCCTTTCCAGATAGTACCACTACCTGCGACTTTGGCAGCTTGAGTTGCTGTGGCTGATTTTCCAGCCAGACTGCTGCCTAAATTTCCGGTTGTTCCGGTCTGAACGGCAATAGTTGAATTTTGAGCTGCACCCAGAGTATTTCCCTTGAGGGCTACAGTAGTAGCAACTGCTCCTTTAGAAGCCAATCCTGCTGCCGGTTTGAAGGCCAGCCATTGATGACCAGTTGCACCTGCTGCTAAAGGAGCTTTGCAGACAGTAAAACTTTTACCAGCCATAGATGATACTGTAGTTGAACCAGCCCCGGCCTGGACTTTAATGGCAACGATCTTTTCACCAGCAGCCCCAGCCCCGGTGGTGGGCTTTAAGAACATCCAACCTGTTGCTTTGGTTCCGCCCATAATTGGTGGTTTCATAACAGTATAGGATTTACCTGCTAAAGTAGTTAAATCTACTGCTTGACGACCACCCTCTGCTTTAACCAGAATCATTTCAGAAGCTGTTTTGGCTTTTGCTGCAGCAGCACCTGTTGTTCCAGCCGATGCGACGGCAGCCCCTTTTCCGCTGTTAAGAAGAAGCCATTTCCCTGCACCTCCGACGGTAGCAGGTGATTGGCCAACCGTAACTGTCTTACCAGTCAGACCGGAAAGTTGGGATATTTGTTGTGCTCCTTCAATTTTGAGAGCAACAGAGCTATTTGATGCTGCAGCCGTTGGGTGCAGAAATAACCATTTTGATAGGCCAGTTTTGCCTGCTGCCGAAACTTTGCCGACTGTATATGTTTTACCTTTTAAACCAGCAATCTGTGAAATTTGCTGAGTTCCCTCAATTTTAAAAAGCAGTGCCTCTGGAGTGGCCATTCCATCGCTCCTCTAAATTTTTTATTATCGACTTCTAAATGAAAATAGAAATTATTTATTAGTAGTTGCTTCACCTAAACCTATTGTATGCTATTCCATAATGGTAATGATTGCAAAATAAATCAATTTTAGGTAGAGTAAAAATCATGTTTTTATTTTTCTTTAATAGGTGTTTAATATGTTGCCTCTACTAATTCCGGCTGGAATATCAGCAGCTTTGGGTGTTTTTCTTGGACGAAAGGTGGCAAAGATCGCCAGAGATAATTCTCTTGCTTCCGATTTGTCTCGGCCTTTTGACATGCCAGTATCGGTTGAAATTATTCGGGAATATATAGTCAGTGACGAGACTTTGATATTGGCGACGGAAGATGTTCCTCTTGATAATCGTCAAGGCAATCAGTCTTTGACCAGCGAACATGAATTTGTCCGAACCGCTACCATCTCAATGGAGATCGATAGAAGCCGTGAGGTTGGAACCTCTATTCGGGCTGGGCTTTGGAAAGCGTTTGAGAGCAAAGCATCCGGTGAGTTGTCCAAAAGCCTGGGGGTCAAGGTAGGTAGTCAATTGAGCAGGCGGGTTCGGCTGAAATTTTCTGTGGCTCCCAAAGAGGCTGTCAGGTATCGGATTGTTTGGAAGCAGGAGTCTAGACGCGGCGAGTTTGAAGTGTTGGTTGGAGATAAGAAAAAATACAAGGTACCATACTTGGTGACCTATGGTTTAAGCCACTCCGTAGAGAGTTTTACGGATGGAAGATTTTCTGAATTATCTGATACTATTGCTGGTTCTGAAACTGTGGAAAAATAACAGTTCGGCTATTGGCATTCACCTCTATCTACTTTTTCAATCCACATCTTGACAAGCAAAACGGCACCTGCAGATAACAGCACGAAACCAAAAAGTGGTGCTAAAGTGTGCAGCATGGTCCCCGCCTTCAAGGCTCCGGCCGACCCCAAATGCCCACCTCCTGCAACCTTTGAGACGGTAACGGTTTTTGCAGCATTGATCTTGACAACTCCCGGTCCACTGAGAGTCATGGATTGATCTGCTGCCAGATTTGTCGCTAACTTGGTCTTCAAATCCATCCACCATTAAAACGCAAAGACACGATTAAAAACTACCACGATTCATTGTAACAGACTCCATATTAATTACACACAATAAAAATTACAGTAATTCATGTAATACTCTTTGATGGGGTAGGGTGTCGGTATACCGACAAAAACCGTCAGTATACTGCATCATGTTTACATGCTGTTATCGAAACCATTGATAAAACAAACAGATACAGATTAATGAAAGTTGGTATCTGTATTGCATTAACCATGATGTCGTTGAATATTTTGTTATTCAAGATGACCAAAATCGGTCAAATAGAAAAAATATATTTTAGGAGAAAAAAAACATGCAAGGATTGTCAACTATCGGATCTCAGCCTCAAATCAACTCTTATTTGCCGATGGCGGCTCGTAATTGGGGCAAATACATTGATCGTGTCGAAGAAAAACAGGGAGTTTCTGATTGCGTTGATTCTGTTTTTCAGGAGGCAGAGGATAACGGTTTTGATCCGGTTATTCTGCGTCTTCTGGTGAGAGAGAAAAAAATGTCTCAGGCACTTGATGATTTTCTGGCTCGTCGGTTGGCCAACTAGAGAACACTTCTTAAAGTGATTAAATTTCACATGATATCCTGGGTGGTAGGGGTATTGACTCTGATTACCCCGGTTTTCTGTGTATGGTCTGGTGATGGGGTGGTAGATTTGAATACCATCCCTCCCGGAGCCCATGTCTATGTAGATGGCAAACTTGAGGCGAAATCGACTCCAGCCAAGATTCAATTGGCTTCTGGTTTGCGGCGCTTTGAGTTAAAGAAAAAGGGGTATGATACGCTGGATTTTAGCCTTTTTTTGACTGATGGTGTTACCCTGAGCAAATCCATGTTGCTTATTCCCATGGGTAGCATCGAGTCCAGTGGTGGGTCCCCCATAGTTAATTTTTTAGATGAAACCTTACCGCAACGTGACTCTTTTGAAACCGATGAGGAGTATGATGCCCGCCAGTCTGTCTTTAAATGGCGACGACTTGAAAAGCTTCATCAGTTCAATCGCATGGCTGGTAATCCCACATTTTCCGCCGGAACAGCCGTTTTTGTTAAAGATAAATATAATATTCACTCAGGTCGATTTTCCATTAAATTTACTCCAAGAAAGTGGGCAAATTCACTTCTAAAGTTAGAAAATAGTTATATCTACGCTAGTCGTGATCAAGCGAGAGAACTATTTAGTTTTGGTAGTATATATCCGGTATATATTGCTTTTTCCGATGAGGGAAAGATTGATCGTGCCTTTATTCGCTTGAAAGGACGCTCTTTTTCCCTGATGAGATTTGGGCGGTTTAACGATCCCATGCCAGATATGAAATTTGTAGCCATCCAGGGTAGTTGTTTCTCCATGGGAAGCAATCATGGTGATATAGACGAAAAACCGGAACATGGCATCTGTCTTGATTCCTACTGGATTGGAAGGCATGAAGTAACCCAAGGGCAATGGATGAAAGTGATGGGTGACAACCCTTCCCGCTATCGAAGGGGAAAGGATCATCCTGTGGAGCGGGTTTCCTGGAAAAATGTGCAGCAGTTTATTGAAAAGCTGAATTCAAAAAGTGGGTTGAAATTCAGGCTACCTACTGAAGCCCAGTGGGAAT
>JADFYX010000063.1 GCA_015232795.1 Magnetococcales bacterium | reverse complement strand
AAAGAGTTTGTACGTCGCTTACAGAAGACTTTTTCTGACGTAGCGTTTATTCAGGAGGCGTTCAAATCTATAGATGATTTGCGCAAGCAGGCTGGAGGAGCTATGGCAGGGCAGCAGCAGCAGCTATTTCTGGTAAGTTTGTTGATATACGTACTTTTTAAAAACCTGGAAACTTTTAGGTTAATTATGGTGATACTATGAGTTTGGATCTGATTTATTTTAAGGCTTGCCCTTTTGCCCAGCGGACATTGATAGCTTTGGGCCATTTGGGGCTAGAATTTTCAAAAACATTAATTAACCCAATGGATAAGCCAAGTTGGATGTTTGCGGTCTCTCCATCCGGTCAGGTGCCTCTACTTAAGGTTGATGAACAAGAGGTGCTGTTTGACTCTTCGGTAATCTGTGAATATTTAAACGACACTGCCCAAGGTAATCTGCTTTTAGGAGATGCACTGCAAAGGGCAAAACAAAGGTGTTTGGTGGAGTTTGGGGGTGAGTGCCAGATGGCTTTTGCTGGTCTGCTTGCTGCTCCCAATGAAGAAAAATTCAACCAAGTCAAAACTGGACTCTTAAAAAAACTTGCTTGGCTTGAAGCTCAGGTGGATGAAAACGGACCTCTGTTTGCTGGCTCCCAGTTATCCATGGTTGATATAGCTTTTGCCCCACTATTTTTACGTTTGCAGCATTTGCAAAAGGTTGTCCCCATATTTACAGATAATGATCTACCCAAAATCAGCCGTTGGAGTATGGCTGTTTTGGAGCAAAAAGCGGTACAGGAGTCAGTTGAAGGTGATTTTTCCATGATATTCAAAATGGTAGTGGGAAGTCGTGGCAAAGATGGTTTTGTCCATAAGCAGATGAACCAGGAGAAATAAGGATTAAAAAATGGATAAGTTTATAAAATATACGGCTATTGTTGCCCCGTTAGATCGGGCCAATGTGGATACCGATGCTATTATTCCCAAACAATTTTTAAAGTCTATCAATCGCAGTGGTTTTGGCCCTAACCTATTTGATGAGTGGCGGTATTTGGATTATGGGGAGGTGGGAGAATCTTCTGAAGGGCGACCCTTAAACGAAAAGTTTGTTTTAAATCAAGCGCGTTATAAAAATGCAGGTATTTTATTGGCACGGGATAATTTTGGCTGTGGCTCTAGCCGTGAACATGCCCCATGGGCGTTGTTAGACTACGGTTTTAAAGTAATTATCGCCCCTAGTTTTGCAGATATCTTTTTTAATAACTGTTTTAAGAACGGTATTTTGCCAATAATTTTGCCCGCTGATGATGTGGATAGCCTGTTTGTTGAAACGGTGGAGTCCCCAGGGTATCAACTAGACGTTGATCTTGAGGCTTTAACAATCACAACACCTGCAGGACGTACAATTGCTTTTAACGTAGATGATTTTCGTCGCTATTGTCTGTTAAATGGGCTTGACGCCATTGGTCTTACCTTGCAACATGTAGAAGAGATAGAAACATTTGAAAAACATCGGCAGAAAAGCACACCATGGGCTTTTTTGGCTTCAGAATAAAATAAATAGTTAGGAGTATTTTGTATCATGAGTGCAAAGAATATATTAGTACTACCCGGTGATGGTATTGGACAAGAGATCGTAAGAGAGGCAAGAAAAGTTCTTGATTGGGCTGGTAAGACAGTTGCGATTAATATAGAGGAGGGGTTGATAGGTGGCACCGCTTATGATGAAACCGGAACTCCTCTACCAAAAGATACTGTAGTTCGAGGCAAATCTGCCGATGCGGTTTTGCTGGGTGCAGTCGGTGGAACCCAGTGGGAAGGGCTTGATTATAGTGTGCGCCCGGAGCGGGGTCTGTTGGGTATTCGTAAAGAGTTGGGTCTCTACTGTAATTTGCGTCCGGCGAAGGTCTATCCACAGCTTGCTGACGCATCTACCTTAAAAAAAGAGGTGGTTAGCGGTATCGATATTATGGTGGTACGGGAGCTTTCCAGCGGTATATATTTTGGTGAGCCAAAAGGTATAGAAACCCTACCTAATGGTCAAAAAAGAGGCTATAACACGCTTACTTACACCACTGGTGAAATTGAAAGAATTGCCATACGCGCATTTGATGCAGCAAGAAAACGTGGTAGTAAGGTCTGTTCGGTAGATAAGGCCAATGTTCTGGAGTGTACTGAGCTGTGGCGTGATGTAGTTACCGAGGTACATGCGAAGAGTTATTCTGATATTAAGCTATCACACATGTATGTGGATAATGCTGCTATGCAGTTAATTCGCGATCCCCATCAGTTTGATGTTATTGTTACCACCAACATGTTTGGTGATATTCTGTCAGATCTTGCTAGTATGTTGACCGGCTCTATTGGTATGTTGCCATCAGCTTCGTTAGGTGATATATGTGCTCTGTATGAGCCAATTCACGGTTCTGCCCCTGATATTGCAGGTAAAGGATTGGCAAATCCCTTGGCAACCATACTATCCGTAGCTATGATGTTCCGCCACTCTCTAGATATGCCGCAGCAGGCAGATCAAGTAGAAGAGGCAGTTAGTAGAGTTTTAGACAAGGGGTTGCGTACTGCTGATATCGCCAAGGCAGGTGAAAAATCTATAGGCACTGAAGCCATGGGTGATGCAGTGTTGGCAGAGTTAACATAAGTAAGGCAAGCACTCAACAAGCAAGGCTGGCACTTTATTTGTTGGGGTTATCTAATTTGAAAATCGGAGTGAAGTAATGAAAAAGTTCAACGTAGCAGTGGTTGGTGCCAGTGGTAACGTAGGTCGGGAGATGTTGAATATTCTGGTGGAGTTGGATTTTCCAGTAGACAACGTTTATGCAGTGGCTTCTAGTAGAACAGCAGGAACCGTTATCGATTTTAAAGGCAAAGATCTTATTGTTCAAGATCTGGCTACCTTTGATTTTAGTAATGTTGATATCGGCCTTTTCTCTCCTGGTGGTTCTGTTTCAGCCCAATACGCACCAATTGCGGTTAAGGCTGGCTGTGTGGTTGTGGACAACACCTCGCATTTCCGTATGGACCCGGATGTACCATTAGTGGTACCGGAGGTTAACCCTCAAGCTATTGGTGGTTACACCAAAAAAGGTATTATCGCCAACCCTAACTGTTCCACCATCCAGATGGTTATGGCTCTAAAACCCATTCACGATGCTGCTACTATCACTCGGGTGATTGTCTCTACCTATCAGGCGGTTTCAGGTGCAGGCAAAGATGCTATGGATGAGCTATTTGAGCAGAGCCGAGCTACTTTTGGTTCGGGCAAAATTGTGCCGCCAAAAAAATTCACAAAAGAGATTGCCTTTAATGTCATTCCCCAAATAGACTCTTTCTTGGACAATGGTTATACCAAAGAAGAGATGAAAATGGTTAATGAGACCAAAAAGATTATGGACCCTGCTATTAGGGTTACAGCTACTACGGTGCGGGTTCCTGTTTATAATGGTCATTCCGAGTCTGTCACCATTGAGACCAAAAAGAAAATTTCTGCTGCCGAGGCTAGGCGTTTATTGGAGAACTTTGATGGTGTAGTGGTGGTGGATGATCCAGCAAATCTTGCCTACATTACTCCCCGTGAAGCAGCAGGTAAAAATGCCACTTTTGTCTCACGAATTAGAGAAGATGAGAGTGTGGATAACGGTTTGAATATGTGGGTGGTTGCCGATAATCTGCGTAAAGGTGCTGCACTGAATGCGGTGCAAATTGCCCAGTGTTTGATTAGAGACCATCTTAAATAATTAGAAGATTTATTCAAGATTTATACAGCTTGCAAAAATACCCCTGGAGAGCTTTGCTCTTTGGGGGTTTTTCTTGTTAATATCCTATAATTAGGCGTGATTCTTGCTGTTATATTTTCAAATTTGCTCAAATGGTATTGTAATTATGTTAAAGTGAACCTTTTCGTGATTTGTTAATTATCTACATAGGTTTGAAAAATGGGTTGGAAACAATATTTTCACGCAGCCTTATTGAGTTTATCTCTTTTGTTTGTGATGCCGTCATTAGTTTTTGCTCACTCTTTTGGTGATGTGGTAGTCACTAGTCGTTTGGGGGAACCTTTTGTGGCTTCAATTCCCTTAACCTTACGAGCCGATGAGATAGTCCAAGGGGCTTATGTAACCATTGCTCTACCCGCTGATTATAAGGTTATGGAGTTGGACCGGGCTATTCCTGTCTCTTATCTCTCCATAGATATGATCGGAAAAGATATTGAGCGTGTTCTAAAAATTAGTAGCTTAAAACCGTTTAATGAGCCGTTCTTCAACCTGCTTCTTAAAACCTCTGTAGGTCGTGGCTCTTATTTTCGGAATTTTCAGATTTTTTTAGATATACTTCCTCAAACGAATACACCTCTCTTTGGTGATGAACAACAAAACCAACAAGTTATTGACACTGTAACTTATCCTGATGCAAAAAGTGATGGGACTACTAAAGATATAGAGCAACCCAGAGAGCCTCTTAATGGAGAGATACCACAAAGTGGGGGATTTGGTAAGCGGATTATCTATCCTGTCTCTGAGGAAGTCGTTCCCCGTGAGGTTGTCACTCCTCATAAGGTTATTACTCCCAGTCAGGTTGTGACTCCTACTGATACTGCTAACCCACCTGTAGCAACTCCAGTTTTGGCTAAACCTACCTCTGTTGCTCCTTCTGCTTTGCCGTTAGTGACCGCCTCTTTCATGAAAAATAGTAAAGAAAAAACCTATGGGCCTGTTGGTTGGGACGAGAGTTTGTCTAGTATTGTGAGAAAACTAAAAGGTAGTGATGGTAGTTGGACCTTGTCTCAGATTGCTGTTGCCTTGTGGAAAAAAAATCGCTCTGGATTTTACCATGACAACATGAGCGGATTGATAGCAGGGACAATTTTATCTGTACCGAACTCTGAGGATATAGGGGTACTTTCCCAAAAAGCTGCTTATGAAGAGTTTAAAAGACAGTGGATAGAGTGGAAAGCCATAAGATCTAAAACAAATGCAGCAAACCAAAAAGTAAGTTTACCTCCCTTGAAAGTTAGCAATGCAATATCTCAGGGGGTTATGGAAGAGTCCCAGTCAGAGCAATCTCAGCCAGATTATAAACCAGAACAAGTTGCGGTTGCTCTGAACCTTACCATTAAGCCAGATGGTGCTAATAGTAAGAGTGTAAGTGAAGACGCAGAACAGGTATTGCCTAAGTTAATTGATGGGGTAGTTTCTACCCATGAAACAAAGCTTAAAGAGGATATTTCAGAGCAAAAAACTTACGAAAAAGAGTTGGCATCTACGCTGCTTGAGTTGGAGCAGATGGGTGGACAGGTTACAAATTTAACTGCATTGGTAGCAAAGTTAACCAGCAACATATCTAAACTCTCTTCTCAACTTGAAAAGAGTGAAGCCGAGCGGACACATCTTAATAGACGATTTGCGCAGCTTGAATCAAACATGGCAAAAGAGAGCGATGCTGCAAAAGGTATTGATAGTAGCATCGTAACTGCTGGGGCTGGTGGTCTGGTTGCAACTTTACTTGGTGTTCTCCTTTGGCTGCGACGGCAGAAACTAGGGGATTTATTGCCAACAAAGTCTATCTCATTTGATCAGGTTGTAGATAAAAATTCAGAGTTTGCAGATAATCAAGAACCCCAAGCAAAAGTGGTAGAGCTTGATACGACGACAACAGAGGCAGCTTCCATAGCAGAGGCAGCTTCCATAGCAGAGGCAGCTTCCATAGCAGCAGACTCCATTGAAGAGCCAGACTCCATTGAAGAGCCAGACTCCATAGAAGAGCCTGTCTCCGTAGAGCAAGAGCTAGAGGAGTCTGCCCCAATCTTAGTAGAGGCTGATGAAGAAATCTTTGAAATTGCAACAGAGCAAACAGCTAGTACAGAAAATATTGCTGAGTTGAGTGGTGATGAAGTAGATGAGGTTACAACATTTGAGCTACCCAATGCCGATGAAAGCCAAGAGTTGGAAAAAAGCGGTGAGAATCAAGAGAGTGAAGATGAGGTAATTGAATTTGTTTCAGAATCTCCTATTAACAACCCAACAACCGATGATTTGCTAAACGATGCACCACCTTTGGAGCAAGTGGAGTTTGTTCCAGTGGAGTTGGTTGATTTAGCCTCTGTTGCCGATGAAGATTTGGTTACATCTGATGATATGGAAACAATAGAGTTTGCTCCCATTGAAAACCATAATGATAAGGTTGTGGCGGTAGATAAAGCTGACTCGGCTATTGATGTTGAGGCTATAGATGCTGCTGATGATTTAGTTTTAGAGATAGATTCTGGTCTTGTAAAAGATGATGATTTGGTAAAACCAACTGCTATCGCTTCTAACCCAGAGGATGAAGAGCTGTTTCTTGAGATAGGCTATGATCTGGAAGATCCCACAGATTCGGCAACGAAAAAAAAAAGTGATTGAGATACGTTATGTTAAATAAATTTAGACTTTTTGCTATGGCTTTTTTGGCTTTGATCTTTATGGTCGCAGTGCCGAAAAATGTCTTGGCTGTTAGTTTGGGCGAAATTCAGGTTTTTCGTACCGAAGCCAATATGTTTCATGGGGAGATTCCCGTTATCCTTACTGGCGATGAGAAGATCAATAAAATTGTGGTATCAACTGGAAACCGAACTGACTACGCAAAGGAGTTGGGAGCAGAGTTTGATGCCTCTGTAGTCAATGATGGCAAACAGAAATTTTTAGTCATAACTGGAAAAAATCCTCAAGAGACCCCTTTTTTTACTCTGCTAGTTAGCGTTGATCTCGGTGGCAGTACACTATCACGAAACTTCCCAGTACAGTTTGATGGTCAAATTACCCCTCTTCCTCCGAGAAAGTTACCTGTAAGTACTATTTCTACAACAACAAAAGCCACTAGTGGGGCTTTGTCTGTAAAAACCACAAATGTTGAGAAAAGTTGGGAGCGTTATCTATTGTGGTGGGTAGTTGGAGGAGTGCTAGGAGTCGTTCTCTTTTGGATCTGGTGGAGAAAGGGTACTATAAGTGATGAGGATCTACTAATTATTGCGCGAGAAGAGAAAGCTAAACTTCCTGTAGAGAGTTGGGAGACTCTTCTAGCTGCTGATGAATGGGCAGAACCAGGAGCTGTGCCCAAAATGGAGCAGGCCCACTCTACTTCTAAACAAACATCCCAGAAAAGTGAGCCAGATACTGAGGCAATAGTTAAAGGTGATCAACCTGTTAACATTCCTCAACCTGCTCCTGAATCTGCACCTGAATCTGCGCCTAAATCTGCTCCTGAGCCTTTGCCTCAACCAACCCAGTCAGTACCAGCAGCAACTCAAACTCAGTCAGTTGATAAAACTGTGGCAGCTAAGGGGCAAGCAGTTAAACTTCCCAAACCCACATCTGCACCAGTAGAGACAGCAACCACACCCCAGGTGGCTGCTATTCCCAAGCCAGCTATTGTTGCACCGGAGCCAACATCAGCACCCCCAGAGGTTGCCACCCCCAAACCTGCTCCTAAACCCGCAAAGCCAACATCATCGGGGCGACTTTCAGCAGTAATAATGCAGGGAGGTGGGGCCAAAGCAACACCTTCTTTAGTAATTAAAAAAGATGCCACAAACGATGTTAAGGTTACAGATAACAGTGGGGAAGATCTATCCATAGAGGCGGTTATGAGCTCTTTGGAGAAGATGCTTGATGATAAAAATAAAAAAAATCCGGTCTGAAGAACTTTCCTGCCAAATTGCTAGAAACTTGGAAACACTATGAGTGGTGCTCTGCCAACTCCCAATTCATTTTTAGGCAACTGTGATCCCCGGGCTAAACTTTTGGCATTTTTTCTCTTAATGCCTCTGTTGTTAAGCCAGCCATTTACAACCCCTGGTGGTTGGGTAGCTCTACTGTTTGTATCTATTGCAATTATTGCTGCTAAGTTGAATTTGAGGCTATATCTCCAGCAGTTAAAAAGGTTGCGTTGGCTTTTTTTTGCTCTGTGGTTTTTCCATGCTTTATTAACTCCTGGTCAGCCTGTATTGCCAGGTTTAACAGCCATAAGTCAGGAGGGAGCAGTAGCCGGGGTTAGCTATTCTGTAAGGCTTGTTTTAATGGTTACACTCTCTTGGGTTTTAATAAAAACTACCACCCATGGGCAGATAGTTGCAGCTTTTAAAAGTCTGTTTGGTTTTCTGGAAAAATTTGGAGTTCCCTTAGAGCGTGGTCTTGGGCTTTTGGCTTTTACCTTGGGACGTATTCCCCATTTAATCAGTGAGGCAGGAGGGGTAAAAAGGGATATGGACCATAGGTTAGGGGTAGGAACATCTAGAAGATGGTTAGAGAAATTATATTCCATGGCCCAAGCAGGTGAAGCCCTGCTTTTCCGCCTGCTACGCTGCGCCCATGCCCAAGAGGAGGCATTAAGAGTTAGAGGTATATTGCATGGTCTACCTGTAATTCCTCCTCTTACCACCACTTTTGGTTGGCGCGATGGAGCGGTGTTGATCTCAGTGCTTCTAGGAGTTGCCGTGCCGTTTCTAGGATAAAATCACCGACCGTTTAATGGCTATATTATTAATATACGGGAGCTAAAAATGGTTTCTTTTCTCCCGTAATATGGCAAACCTTTCTTGGGGAGTTTTTGCTTGTAGACCAATTTTTTTTGCAAACTGGTCATCTTCGGTACGCAAAAATGGGTTTAACTTTTTCTCTGCTGCTAGTGTGGTCGGCAGGGTGGGAGTGTCGTTATCATTTTTTATAAGTAACTCTTTTTGTAGGGCTAAAAGATCTTGGTTATCTGGCTCTAGCATAAGAGCAAAGCCGTGGTTGGTAAGGGTATATTCATGGGCAGGGTAGATCTTTGTTGCATCTGGTAGGGTTTGGATTTTTTGCAGACTTTGCCACATAACCTCAGGGCTTCCTTCAAACAATCGTCCACACCCCATACTAAAGAGGGTGTCGCCAACAAACAGGGCATCACCCACCTTATAGATAACATGACCCATAGTATGGCCCGGTGTCTCTATTATCTGCACCTGACACTCTCCCACATTTAGAATGTCTCCCTCTTTTACAGCATGGTCCAACGGTGGTAAACGCTGGGCATCTGCTTTGCTGCCAATAATTTTAGCTCCATATCGCCTCTTTAAATCTGCCACCCCTCCTGTATGATCGTTGTGGTGATGGGTAAGTAGAATATGGGATAAAGATGCCCCCAACCTGTCCAGCCACTGGCTAACTGCGGTTGCTTCTCCTGGGTCAACTGCGACATACTCTTTATTATTGCTGGCAAACATCCAGACATAGTTGTCCCCTAAAACCGGGACAGCCTCGACGATGAGGGATTCTTGGGGCATAATCATATTCAAGGTTCCATTAATAAGTTATTTTCACCGTAAAACAGCATGGATCTTCTCTATTATGACATTTGATGCCATTAGATTGCAAAGCTGGTATGGCACCGACCAAGGTAAATCTGTGGTTAGGCTTACTGGTGGGGTGATGGAGAGGTGGGTTAGCATGCTTCCGGCTAATCGCAGTTGTGGTTTGGGTTACACCCAACCATATTTAAAGCATCTCTCTAAACATCTTGGCAACTGTGTGGGAGCTTCTCCTGCTGAGATGGGGGTCTCTAGATGGCCGTTGGGTAGAGATAATCGTATTGCTCAGATTCGACCAGATGCTCTGCCATTTCCTGATAAGTATTTTAACCGGGTGATAATTACCCATCTTTTAGAAGGAGCTGTGACAAGCCGGGGAATAATTCGTGAGGTGTGGCGGATTTTAGAACCGGGAGGAAGGGTATTACTGATGGTGCCTAATAGAGGTGGGCTTTGGGCCAGAAGCGATTCAACCCCATTTGGTTGGGGCCAGCCATTCTCTCCTGGTCAGTTACGGGTTGTTTTGCAAGATTCGCTTTTTGTTGTGCGCCAATCCTGTTTTGCCCTATTCCAGCCACCTGTAAAAAATAGCCGCTGGCTGGGATCGGCCTCTTCATGGGAGAAGGCTGGCAACCGTTGGTTTGCCCCTTTGGGTGGGGTAATTCTTTGTGAGGCAGAAAAGTTGGTCTATGCCAAATCAAACTTACGATCTGAAGTTGAGATGGTACGACAGCCAGCAGTAGAGGTGTTAAATATGGATTCAGCACGTATAGGTAGCCAAAGAACCCAAACTATTGAACCATATGAATCACCAGAATCAGAATTACATTATGCTAACAGAAGTACCCAGCAGGAGAAAAAATGAGTGACACACGATTAATCCGGCATTTTTTAGATGATATGCTGGTGGAGCATGGTTTGGCTAGTAATACCCTAGAGGCATACCGCACAGATCTTATAGGTTTGAGTGAATATCTTGCAGGCCAAAAGAGCGATTTTATGCAAGCCACCCCAGCAATAATTGCTGAATGGCTTGCCCTGCTTTCGCAACGTGATCTGGCAGGCTCTACAGTGGCTCGTAAGCGGTCTGCGGTGGGGCGGTTTTATCGTTTTTTAGGGGTTCTTAATCTGCGCAGTGACGATCCTACCCGTCTGTTGGATACCCCCCGGAGAATCCGCCACCTACCAGATATTTTAAGTGAAACAGAGGTTGACGAACTCATCGCCTCCCCCGACCGCAGTACAGAGCTTGGTCTTAGGGATGCTGCAATGTTGGAGACACTGTATGCAACGGGCTTACGAGTTTCGGAGTTGATCTCCCTAACTACTGATGGTCTTGATGTGGATTTTGGTTTTTTAAGGGTGATAGGTAAGGGTGATAAGGAACGTGTAGTGCCAGTAGGTGAGGTAGCTTTAGATCTCATAGCTAGATATCGTAGTCAAGCAAGGCCGGTTTTATTAAAAGGTCGTAGTACTTCTGCTCTGTTTGTCAGCAATCGTGGTCATGCGATGACAAGACAAAATTTTTGGTACATTATTCGCCGACATGCAAGAGATGCCGGAATTAGCAAAAAAATTTCCCCCCATCTACTTCGTCACTCTTTTGCCTCTCACCTCCTTAATCATGGGGCAGAACTGCGAGGGGTGCAGATGATGTTGGGACACGCAGATATTTCGACCACAGAGATTTATACTCACATTGCAAAAGAGCGGATGAAACAGGTCCATGGGCAGTTTCATCCACGTGCGTAAAGTTTGGAGATTATTGTTGTTCACACTTATAAATTGCAAAAGATAAAAAAGCTTTTATTATTATCCTAGATTCGGCAGTTGGGTGTGCATTAATGGTGCAACATATTGGTTTATCAGGTGAATCAGAAAAAATCGAA